>NZ_JANSHR010000026.1:263133-357881 GCF_047461675.1 Synechococcus sp. R70.1 | reverse complement strand
TCCTTTTCTTCTATTTGCCGGGAGAGCTCCTCAATCTGGCTTCTCAAAGCTCGAGCCCGACTGCCGTGACGTTGGGCAACTTCCGCGGCTACCGCACTCCCAATTCCAGCGACTAGACCCACTCCCCCGGCCTTACTGAGTCGATCCAGGGGCGCGGCAGCTATACCAGCAGCGGCGAGGGCAGTAACGAGGTGAACATAGAAGGGCTTGCGTAAGTCCATTGAGAACCCCAGCTAGGCAGGAAGCTAGATCTCAAGATATAAAGAACTCCACTTCCAGAAGAGGCGCTCTGAAGAATTGTTAAATTACGAAAAATTACGAAAAAGAGGCCCGCTGCTGCCTCTCCCCGAGGACTTGCAAGCCGTGATGCTCGTGTGCTGAATTAGCCTGTTTCTTGAAAGGGGAGGAAGCAAGTTATGGGATCCCGGCCACTCCCGTTTGGCGGGCCGCTTGGATCACGGCGGCAGCTACCTGAGGAACCACCCGCCCATCGAAGACTGAGGGGATGATCCACTGGGGATCCAAGTCTTCAGGTGAAATCAAATTGGCGATGGCGTGGGCGGCAGCCAGGCACATCTCGGTGTTGATCTGCTTGGCGCGGCAGTCAAGGGCGCCGCGAAATACCCCCGGAAAGGCCAGCACGTTGTTGATCTGGTTGGGGTAGTCGCTCCGACCCGTAGCCATCACGGCGACTCGATCCGCCACTAGCTCGGGCTGGATCTCAGGCACGGGGTTGGCCAGGGCAAAGACAATGGGATCTGGCGCCATTGTCTCCACCATCTCCGGCGTCAGGGCATTGGCCACGCTCACCCCGATGAACACATCCGCTCCCACCAAAGCCTCTGCCAGGGATCCGCTCTCCTCAACGGCGATAGCTGCCTTTTCCGGGGTGAGGTCAGAGCGGGAGCGGCTGAGGATCCCTTGGCGGTCGCAGACAACAACATGGGTAGCTCCCGCCCGCTGCAGCAGGTGCGTCACGGCAATTCCAGCTGCCCCTGCACCGTTGATGACAATACGCACCTGGCCCAGGTTTTTTTTGACCACCTTCAAGGCATTCAGCAGAGCTGCTAGCACCACAATGGCGGTGCCGTGCTGATCGTCGTGAAACACCGGCAGGTTGAGGCGGGCTTTGAGCTGGGATTCAATAGCAAAGCAGCGGGGGGCGCTGATGTCTTCCAGGTTGAAGCCGCCAAACCCCGGCGCCAGGCGCACCACTGTCTCCACGATTTCTGCCACCTCCTGCGTGGCCAGGCAGAGCGGGAAAGCATCGATATCGGCAAAGCGCTTAAACAGGGCTGCTTTCCCCTCCATCACGGGCAAAGCGGCCTCCGGGCCGATGTTTCCCAGGCCCAGCACGGCACTGCCGTCGGTAACGATGCCCACACAGTTCCCCTTGATGGTGTACTCATAGACAGCGCTGGGATCGGCGGCAATCTCCAGCGCCACCCGGCCCACGCCCGGGGTATAGGCCATGGCCAGGTCAGCGGTGCTCTCCAGGGGGCTTTTGGCCACCACCTGCAACTTTCCCCCTCGATGCAGCTCAAAGGTGCGATCCACCACCCGTTCCACCTTCACATTCGGCAAAGAGGCAACGGCGGCCTGAATTTGCTGGGCGTGCTCGCTGCTAACGGCATCGACACAGATCTCCCGCACGGTTTCAGCAGCCGATTGGTGGATGAGGTCGATCCGGCTGAGGCTGCCGCCCACCTCGGCAATGGCTTGAGTGACGCGGGCCAGGGCTCCGGGCCGGTTGGGCAGACGTAGGCGTAGGGCAATACTGTAGCTGGCGCTGGGGGTAAGCTGGGTCATAGGCAAACTGCCCTTAGCAGAGTCAAGAGGCTACCCCCGCCGCAGCACCCGCGGGGGAGTAGAATTGAGAAGCGCAAAAGACTCTTTCGCGTTAGCCTTGACAACTTTCGATCCCGACCTCAACACCTTAGCCAATTGGCTGGAAGGCTACTACAGCAACCGCGCTCAGGCAATGGCGGAGCCGGTGTGGTTTGTGCCAGTAAGCCTTTGGTACGTGCGTCTGCCTCACCTGTTTCCCGAGGGAATTGGCTTTTTTACCGAGCAGTTCAATGAACACACACCGGGCCGATTCTACCGCAGCCGAGTGCTACAGTTGCTGGCGGATCCCTTGCGGATAGAAAACTACAAGTTGCGAGATCAAGCGGCTTGGGCAGGCGCCTCGCAGGATCCGCAGCGTTTAGCGCAGCTGTCACTCTCAGATCTCGAGCATTTGCCGGGCTGCCGTATTTTGGTCGAAAAACGCCCAGGCTGCTTTCACGGCGAGATGCTGCCAGGGGGAGCTTGCCGCCTCAACCCCGGCGACAGTACCTATATCCACATTGAGTTCGACCTCACAGCCCAAGAATTCATCACCTGGGATCGCGGCTTCGACGCCACCACTGGTCAGCAAACTTGGGGATCCCGCGCCGGACCCTACCGTTACCAAAAAGGGATCCCTCCCCGCCCTTGGAAATAGGGGGTAGGCTAGATTAGGGGAGCAAGAAGGGAAACAGGTCGCGAACCCCTTTGCGCAGCTTGAGTAGAAAGATCAGCCGTTCCACCTTTGGCGAAACTGATCCCGTGGCAGGACGGGCTGCTAGCTCTGCCTGCAGCTTCTGTGCTTCGCTGGCAGTGAGGAGCTGGTTATCAACCGGCGAACGGGCACGCAGGTCAGGTTGAGCCCGCAACACCTCCTCGGGAATCTCGGAAGCTGGCGGCAATGACCAGGCTTGGCTACCCCAAAGCAGCAACAAGCCGCTGCAGCCACCCAGTCCCAGCCTCCAGAGCATCCGACCGCTTCCCCTCGCGTTTAGCTGGCCATGGCTTCCGAGCGCTCCTGGATTACCCGGTCGACAATTCCATAGGCCTGGGCTTCTGTAGCCGAGAGGTAAAAGTCTCGCTCCACGTCCCGCTCAATTTTCTCCAGCGGCTGGCCGGTCATTTGCGACAGCAGCTCGTTCATGCGCCGTTTGACCCGCAGCGTTTCGCGGGCTCGAATTTCAATGTCGCTGGCTTGGCCTTGGATCATTCCCAGCGAAGGTTGGTGCAGCATGATGCGAGCGTGGGGCAGGGCAAAGCGTTTTCCCTTGGTGCCGGCAGCCAGCAAAAAGGCTGCCATTGAGGCCGCTTGGCCCACGCAAACCGTAACAATGTCCGGCTTGACGTGGTTCATGGTGTCATAAATGGCCATCCCTGCCGTCACAGAGCCGCCGGGGGAATTGATGTACATCACGATATCTTTTTGGGGGTCCTGGGAATTGAGGTAGAGCATTACCCCCACAATGGTATTGGCCAAGTTGTCGTCAATCGGCTCGCCAATAAACAAAATCCGCTCTTGGTAGAGGCGGTCATCGAGGCTAATCCATTGGGTGTAAGGATCGCCGGGCAAACGGTAGGGGACGCGAGGCACTCCAATGGGCATAGATGTCTCCTGGCAAAGTTTGAACCAGAATAGGGCGCTTGCCAAATTGCTCCCGCACTCAGGCTCAGCCAAGGCAAAACCCGCCACAGCCCAGCGCGGGTATTTCAAGGTCGACCCTTAGGTTTTGGCTGCTGCCAACTTTGGCAAGCCTTTGGAGCTGGTCAGCACCTGGTCAATAAGGCCATAGGCCTTAGCCTCTTCCGGGGTCATGAAAAACAGTCGCTCCGTGTCCTTTTTAATGCGCTCCACGGGCTGACCCGTGCTGCGGGAGAGTTCCTCCAGCATCATGTTGCGCAAAGTCAGAATCTCGCGGGTGCGAATTTCAATGTCGCTGGCCTGTCCTCGGGCACCCCCATAGGGCTGATGCAGCACAATCGTGGCATTGGGCAAGCTAGCCCGAAACCCCTTAGCACCCGCTGCCAACAGCATGGCCGCCATGCCAACGGCAGTACCAATGCAGATAGTGTGCACTGGCGGCTTGATGTAGTTCATGGTGTCCAGAATGGCAAAGGCTGCCGTGTCGTAGTTATAGGTGCCCGTTGAGTTGATGTACATCTTGATCGGCTTTTCCCGATCCTCGTACTGCAAATACAGCAGTTGCTCGATGATCAGCTTGGTGACGTTGGCATTTGACTCTTCCGCCAGAGGTAAACCCAGGTAAACAATGCGCTCCTGGAGCAGCAGGGAAGCTAGATCCGGGGGAGGCGTCCGAACCGGAGCGCCACCGTAGTAATAGTAGGTAGATTGCACCATGCCAGAGTTCTCCTATAGCCAATCCCTTGTTAGTCAAGAACAAGGGATCCGGAAATAGCAGCGGATCCCTTGTCCAGTAACCAGCAACAGAAGAGCGTCCTGGCGACCTTACTCAGCTCCCTGCGGCAAGAGCACCCGATCTGACTGCGTGACTAGGACTTTGGGCTTGCGCTCCTCGTCCACGTCGATGAGCACCTCAGATCCCTCTTTGACGCGGCCAGTCAAGATCTCCTCTGCCAGCAGGTCTTCCAACAGGCGCTGGATGGCCCGGCGCAGGGGACGTGCCCCGTAGCTGGGGTTGTAGCCCTCCTCCACCAGCAGGTCTTTGAAGCGATCGCTGACCGTGAGGTGAATTTTCTTCTCCTTCATGCGGTCGAAGACTTCCTTGAGCAGGATGTCGGCGATCTGCTTCACCTCGTCCTTGGTCAGTTGCCGGAAGACGATGATCTCGTCCACCCGGTTGAGGAACTCGGGCCGGAAATACTGCTTCAGCTCTTCGTGCACCAGGTTGCGGATGCGGTTGTAGTTGGCCTCTTCCTCATTGGTGTTGAACTCAAAGCCAAGGCTGCCGCCGCCCTTCTCGATGACCTTGGAGCCAATGTTAGAGGTCATCACGATCAACGTGTTCTTGAAGTCCACCGTGCGACCTTTGGCATCGGTCAGGCGGCCATCTTCGAGAATCTGCAGCAGCAGGTTAAACACATCCGGGTGGGCTTTCTCAACCTCGTCAAAAAGCACCACCGTGTAGGGGCGGCGCCGCACCGCTTCGGTCAGCTGACCCCCCTCGTTGTAGCCGACGTAGCCGGGCGGGGATCCAATAAGCTTGCTGACCGTGTGCCGCTCCATGTACTCCGACATGTCAAGTCGGATCATGGCTGACTCGGAGCCGAAGAAGTAGGCGGCTAAGGCCTTGGTCAGCTCCGTTTTGCCCACCCCAGTTGGGCCGCAGAAGATGAAGCTGGCGATGGGGCGATTGGGATTTTTCAATCCCACGCGCGCGCGACGAATGGCGCGAGAGATAGCCCGCACAGCCTCATCTTGACCGACAATGCGCTGGTGCAGGGTCTCCTCCATGTGGAGCAGCTTCTCCGACTCACTTTCGGTGAGCTTGGCTACCGGCACCCCTGTCCAAGCGCTCACCACCTGGGCCACATCTTCCTCCGTTACCTCTGGCAGCTCCGTGCGGCTGCTGTCCTCGGCTTTCTTGGCCGCTGCGATGGCGCGGATCTGCTGCCTAATCTCCATTTCCCGATCCCGCAGCTCACCAGCCCTGTCGAAGTCCTGGGCTCGCACTGCGGCATCCTTCTCCCTGAGAACCCGCCGCAGCTCCTGATCTAGCTCCCGCGCCGCTGGCGGCAGTTGGGAGTTGATCAAGCGCACTCGCGAAGCCGCTTCGTCGATGAGGTCAATGGCCTTGTCGGGCAAGAAGCGGTCGGAGATGTACTGGTCGGCCAGCTTGGCTGCCGCCTCCAGAGCCGCATCGGAGATCCTCAGCTTGTGGTGCTGCTCATAGCGCTCCCGCAGGCCATAGAGAATCTCAATGGTCTCAGCCACGCTCGGCTCGCCCACCATGATGGGCTGGAAGCGGCGCTCCAGAGCCGGATCTCGCTCAATGTGCTTGCGGTACTCATCCAGAGTGGTGGCCCCGATGCACTGTAGCTCGCCGCGAGCCAAAGCCGGCTTGAGGATGTTGGCAGCATCGATAGCACCCTCCGCCGCCCCCGCCCCAATCAGGGTATGCACCTCGTCGATGACCAGGATGATGTTGCCGGCGTTGCGGATCTCATCCATGATCTTCTTGAGGCGCTCTTCAAACTCGCCGCGGTACTTGGTGCCAGCCACCAACAGGCCGATGTCCAAGCTGATCACTCGCTTGTCGGCCAAGATGTCGGGCACATCGCCTTGCACAATGCGCTGGGCCAAACCTTCGGCAATGGCGGTTTTGCCAACCCCCGGCTCGCCGATGAGGACGGGGTTGTTCTTGGTGCGGCGGCCCAAGATTTGGATCACCCGCTCGATCTCCCGCGTCCGGCCTACCACTGGATCCAGCTTGCCTTCCTGAGCCAGTTGAGTCAGGTTGGTGCCAAATTCATCCAGCGTGGGCGTCTTGGTACGGCTAGAGGAGCCACCGCCTGCCGTTACTTCGGCGGTTTCGCCCAGCATGCGGATGACTTGGGTACGCACCTTGGAGAGATCCACCCCCAGGTTTTCCAGAACGCGGGCGGCTACTCCCTCCCCTTCTCGGATCAGGCCCAGGAGTAGGTGCTCCGTGCCAATGTAGTTGTGGCCAAGCTGGCGCGCCTCTTCTAAGGAGAGCTCCAGCACTCGCTTGGCGCGAGGAGTAAAGGGGATCTCAACAGCCACAAAGCCGGATCCCCGACCGATAATTTTCTCAACCTCAATTCTGGCGTCTTTTAAGTTGACCCCCATAGATTTGAGGACTTTGGCGGCGATCCCCGTGCCCTCGCCAATGAGCCCCAGCAAAATTTGCTCAGTGCCAACGAAATTGTGACCTAGCCGCCTGGCCTCCTCCTGGGCCAGCATGATCACCTTGATGGCCTTTTCTGTAAAGCGTTCAAACATGATCCTCGAGCTCCCTACGCCTACATCAAGGCGGACCTGGTAGGCCTGATCCTAACACAGGATTCAGGCCAGCTAAGGGACAGCAGACACCCCAGACGAAAAATCATCTGGGACTGGAACGCGCCTGGAGAGATTTGAACTCCCGACCGCGTGGTCCGTAGCCACGTGCTCTAGTCCACTGAGCTACAGGCGCAAGAGGGGTAGACTAGACTATCTGGCTGTCATCTACTGATGGACATCCCTAAACATGGCTTACACATTGTAGCACAAGAGCATCTCTTGATATCCGCCACCATTCAAGAAGGCCCTGCCCAGAAGGGGGGGTACCCTTGAATGGCTCAGTCGTCCGAGGGTTCTATCTCGGGATCCAAGCTCTTGGCGGTAAGGCGCAGGGCCTCTGCCTGCTCCATCACCCGAGGGGCTTGCACTGCTGTCTCAACCCCTTGCCGATAGCTCTCCCACAGGGGCATTTCCGGGTAGGTCTGCTGCAATTCCTTGATCTGATCCAGCAGAGCCTCTAGCCAGCCAGACGTACCCCAGGTGAGCAAAAACTGCAGGGGATTCCAGAGGTTGAGCTGCCGCCCCAACTCGTTGAGGCTTTCGTTGCGAAGGGGCGGGTCGAAGATGTCGGCCACCGTCATCAACTGACGGCCCAGGAGCGGCCTGAGGGTTGTCTCAGCAGCCTCCACAACGGCGGGAAGGGCGGCTTGGATGCGCTCGGGACTGGGAATGTGCCGGGCCTGGGGCAAAGCTTGCAGCAGCAGCTCCAGGCGTCGTTCAGCTTCTGCCGACTCTAAAGCCGCTTCTAGGGTTGTGCCCACACTGAGAAACACTTCCCCCGTCAACAGCCGCCCAGCGTCGATAACCAGGTGATACAGGGGAGGGATCACCAGCTTGATCCATTCGCTTTGGAAAAACTCCCGCAGCCGTCGCGCCAGATAGTCCCCCACCTGCGTGGTTTGGATCCCCAGTTGGGTGAGGGAGAGGTACCAGTCGGGGGGGGATCCTTTGGGATCGAGCCACTGGCGAAGGGTTTGCCACTCCTCTTCGGTGAGGGCAGTTCGCCCCTGCTTTAAGACGCTGCGCCGCAGCTTGCCCTCGGCATTCAAGAGCTTGCGCAGCTCCGGCGTGCCCAGCAGAGAGAGGGCCCCTGCCGATCCCACGCTGCCGATCTTGACGGCAATGAGGGCGGCCAAGAGGGCGGCTGAGGCTTTCACCTGGATCTCGCCGCTTTTGTCCACCACCAGAGGTAGGCGGCTATTGCCATAGGCCCGCAGGCTCATCGCCTCCAAGGTGGAGCGTTGCTCAGCGGTTAAGGCCCCTGCCCAAGAAGGGATGCCGTTGGTTTCTGCCCCAGAATAGGCCTGGTCCTGCAGGCTGTGATACAGCAGGCTGGCCACCCAGGCGCGGTCGGCGGCCCGTTCCAGAGAGCCAATGACCACCTCCCATTGGCGGGGGCTGAGCAGAGGCAAAAGCGCTTGCAGGTCTTGCTGGAGCGGCTCTGGAGAGCTGGTGGCTCTAGCTTCGTCTAAAGTTGCCTGCAGCCGATCCCTTGCCTCGCGGCACAGGCCGCCCCACTCCAGTTGCAAACGAGCTAGGGTTTGCTGCAGGGTTTCTTCAGAGCGCCGGGGCAGCTCCTGCCAGCCCGCTTCCAGTTGCCGCCACAGCCCCTCCCAGTTCAGGTCCCCCGCCCTACCGGATGAAGGTGGAGAGTTCGCCGGCGCGGCGGGCCTGTTGGGATCAAGATTGGGGGAGAAGAGGTTAGGCATGGGCAAACTGGGCTGCAGGGGAATTACCGGCATTATAGCTAGGGGTAAAAGGCAAGCTGCGGTAAGCCCAAGGTTTCCGGCCACCCCATCATTAGGTTGAGGCATTGCACCGCCTGCCCGGCCTGTCCCTTCATGAGGTTGTCGATTACCGACAGGACAATGACTCGGTTGGTGCGGGTATCCACTTCCACCCCGATCATGCAGGTGTTGGTGCCGGCAACCCACTTGGTTTGCGGGTAAACGCCGCGGGGCAGCACCTTGACCCAGGGGGATTGGCGATAGAAGGCGTTGTAAATGGTGATGAGATCTTCGCCCACGAGGCCGGGATCCCGCAGGTTGGCGTACAAGGTGACGTGGATACCCCGCACCATCGGCACGAGGTGGGGCGTAAATTGTACAGTGATGGGAGTGTGGGTGAGGTCACTGCAGGCCTGCTCGATCTCGGGCGTGTGCCGGTGTTGGGCCACGCCATAGGCCCCCAGAGAGCCATCTACCTCGGCAAATAGGGATCCCAGCTTGGGGGTGCGGCCCGCGCCAGAGACGCCAGATTTGGCATCGAAAATAAGGCTGTCCAGCTCCACCAACCCCTGCCGCAGCAGGGGGGCAACCGCCAACAGGGAGGCGGTGGGGTAGCAGCCGGGGCAGGCTACCAGTTGGGCTTGGGCAATGGCCTCCCGGTAGAGTTCTGGCAGCCCGTAGACCGCTTGCTCGTTGGCCTGGCGATAGGCAGGGCTGGGCCAGTTGGGATCCGTCTGCCCCAGGCGATACCAGGATTGGTAGGTGGCCAGGTTGCGAAAGCGATAGTCTGCCGAGAGATCTAGAACTTTGCACCCTTTGGCTAGCAAAGGCGGCGCCAAGTCTGCTGCCAGGCCATTGGGCAGAGAGAGGAAGACAACGTCGCTGCTGGCGGCAATGGCCTCCACATCTACCGGCTGGATGGTCAAATCCACCGCTTGGGCCAGGTGAGGGTAGAGATCCCCGTAGCGTTTGCCGGCGCTGTCTTGACCGGCCAGGTAGGTGATCTGCACGCCGGGATGCTCGCTGAGCAGCCGCACCAACTGCACCCCTCCATAGCCGGAGGCCCCGACGATGGCGACGCGGACAGGATTGGTGGGAGGAAGAGAGTGAGGCGCCGTAGTGGCCATGGGGGCTGCCTGTGCAGAATTGCAAAACTGACGGTTTGCCTTACTATTTATCGCATTTGCCGCTGCCTTGGTTGAACTCACCTGCTCTGTTGGGCTCAGTGTTGCCTGAGCCGGGAGTTATACTGGGCTCACGCGAGCCGCTCGGGCCTCAGCAGCCGCCTTGGCTGTTGAGGTCGTGCCCAGGGATGTTCCCTACCTCGTCGGGAAGGGTTATATGTTATATGTACTACGAACAATTGATCAACATGATCCTGCGGGCCTGCGGCCAAAGCAGCCGCCACGGCCTGGATCAGGAAACTTTAACCCTCTACTCCGAAGGCCCCTACACCCTCTACAAGCTCACCTCCCATTTCGACCGCCGCTCCATTTTTGTTTTGGCCCAAAACCAGCAGGAGGTGTTTGTCTCCGGAGATGCGTTTCACAGCAAGTTGATCCCGGGAGAATGGCAGGAGTGGCTGCACCAGAAGGCTTTGGCTGTTGCCGCCGAGACACCCCAGGCCAGCTAGCCGGCGAGGGCCAAAACGCCGGGCTGAATCTGCCGGGGCACCACTGAGAGCCGATCCAACTCCGCACAATAGGCCAGGTCCCTGTCGCTTTCAGGGCTAATGGCCAGTAGCCGCTGCCCATGGCTGGAGCGCCGCAACAGGCTCAGGAGATTGTCTTGCCAAGTTTGGTAGAGGGCCAGGGCGGCCACCGCCTCGTCGTTGCCCAACTGCTCCTCCGAACAGCCCAGGCGATGCAGAATGGCTCCGGCACAGGCGGTGTCTTCCAAAGCAAAAGCCCCCTCCCAGCCAGCTCCCACCAGCCACACCTCGGCAAAAGCTCCTTGCCTGAGAAACTCCACCACTGCTCCCAAGTTCACCAGGGCTGCTGTGATCAACACCGGGATCCCTTCTAAGCGCTGAAGGGTGCGGGTGCCGTTGGTGGTGCTCATGAAGATGCGCTTGTCCCGCACACGCTCCGGCGTATACTCGCGGGGGGAGTTGCCTAGGTCAAAGCCCGCCACTGTTTTGCCGCCTCGCTCCCCAGCTAAGAGCCGTTTGGAGGCCGGCCAGCTCTGGCTGGTCGCTTGCAAGGGCTGTAAATCGGCAAACACCTGCACGGCCTCTGCCCCTGCGGCCAGGGCTGTGGCAATGGTGGTGGTGGCCCGCAGCACATCAATGGCCACCGCGCAGGCCGGGATCCCTGACGAGGGGACTTGCTCAGGGGTGTGGAAGTGGAAAAATCGCATGAGAGAAGGATCCACCGAGAGCTTATTAGAACTCACGCCGGGCAAACACCAGCGCCGTCAAAATGAGCAGCAAAACGGTGTAGATCAGGCCGTAAAGCGCATCGCCAAGAAGCTGGGTGGGCGGGGGAATTTGTCCGTAAACGGCAGCATCTCTTAGGTTAAAGCGCTCCAGATCTGGCAGGACTAAGTAGATTACCTCGAACACCTTGCCGAAGCCTGTGTCTTCCACTAGCTTGCTTAACTGCAGCAGGGCACGGCTCGTGTGGCCCATAATGAACAGGGCAATGGTGTAGAGGGTAGCCAAAATCGGGGAGGTAAAAACCCCAAACAGCAGCGCTGCTGCCACAATCAGCACCAGTTCCAAAAAGGTAAAAACTGTTGCCCAGAGAACGGCCCAGGGGGAAATGGGGGCCTGCACCACCCGCAGGCTGAGCAAAAAGACAGCCGTCATCATTGCTAGCAGCACCGACAGCAAAGCCGACAGGCCCAGATGCTTGCCGACAATAAACTCCGCCCGGCTCATGGGTTTGGCAATCAGCACGTAGACCGTGCGCCTCTCGATCTCTTTATTGACCAGCCCCGTGCCGACGAAAATGGCCACCACCAGCAACAGGAAGTGGATGGCGGCCAGACCCAAATCGGCAATGATCTTGTTGTGGGCCTGGTTGGCTACCTGGGGAATCAAAACGATGGCCCCCAGCATGGCCACCGCAAACACCATCACCAGATAAAGAACGCGATCCCGAATGGTTTCCCGAAAAACATTCTGGGCAATGGCCACGACGCGCCCTGCATCCATAGGCTGGCCTCAAGCGAGCGACAACCGGCTATACACTTGTAGAAGCCCAGCTTCATTCTATGCAGTTCCAGGCCCAGATTCAGATCCACCTGCGCCCCTCGGTACTGGATCCTGCCGGGGCTGCTCTCCAGGCTAGCTTGCATCAGCTAGGGCATACCCAGGTGCAGGGAGTGCGCATTGGCAAACACATCCAGCTGCAGCTAGAGGCCCCTGACGCCGAAACTGCCCGAGAGCAGGTGAGCAAGCTGTGCGAGCAACTGCTGGCCAATCCAGTAATCGAGACCTATCAAATCCAAGTGGAGCCTCTAGAGGGCTGATCTCTCACCAAGAAGCTCTCTCGCTCCAGCCCTCACTGCTTTTGCCTTCGCCCCAAGGGATCCCCATGGCCAAGGTAAGGTTTGGCATTGTCGTTTTTCCTGGCTCCAATTGTGACCGCGACGTAGCCTGGGTAACCCGCGGCCTCTTAGGCTGTCCGACGCGACTCATCTGGCACCGGGAAACCGATTTGTCAGGGCTGGATGTGGTGGTGCTGCCGGGGGGATTCAGCTATGGAGATTACCTGCGGGCGGGCGCGTTGGCCCGTTTTGCGCCGGTAATGGGGTCTCTAGCCGAGCACGTAGCCCGGGGGGGCTATGTCTTGGGCATTTGCAATGGCTTCCAGATCCTGACAGAGGCGGGCTTGCTGCCAGGGGCGCTGCTGCGCAACGCTAATCTGCACTTTATCTGCGACCGAGTGAGGATCCGCGTGGAGCGGCCAGATCTGCCCTGGACAAGCGCCTACCCCCCGTCCGCCCTTGTAACCCTGCCGATTGCCCATGGAGAAGGACGCTACGTCTGCGAGGCCGACACCCTGAAGCAGCTGCAAGATGGGGGTCAGATTGTCTTCCGCTACGATCCCGTTGCCCCCAACGGCTCGGTGGATAACATCGCCGGCATTTGCGATCCCAGCGGTCGCATCCTCGGCTTGATGCCTCACCCAGAACGCGCTGCCGACCCCGATTTGCCAGGCCAGGATGGGATCCCTTTTTGGCAGTCGATTGTGCAAAGCCTTGCCAGCTAGCCCTGCTGAGCCTGAGCCAACACCTGGCGCACTTGGTTCACCATCTCCTCGTGATCCACGACTGGCTTGGCAATGTAGCCATCGGCCCCACTCTGGGCCAAAAAAGTCTCCCGGTCGCCCCGCATGGCGTGGGCCGTTACCAAGAGGATAGGAATGGAGCTGGTGCGGGGATCCCCCTTAAGCAGCTGGGCAATGCGGATCCCGTCCACTGCCTCGCCGCGAAAGGTGCTCTGGGCGAGGGAGACATCTAGCAAAATGACGTCTACTTCACGGGCTTGGGCCAGCTGCAGAATCTGCTCCACATCCTGGCTGTGAAGAACCTCAAACCCACCCCGTCGCTGCAGCACCTTCTCGAATACGCGGGCATTGGCCGGATCATCCTCTACCAGTAGCACCTTTGCCATCGTTCCCCTGGGCTCTAGAGCCCAGCTAGCACCAACCCAAGGCAATTGTAGCGATCCCCAGGCTAGTCTCGGGGCAACTGCCCTTGCCCAGGGATCCAGGCAATTGTTTGCGCGGCCTCCTAGCCTCAGACCCTACTAGCGTGGCGGACCCAATTGGTGGGGCTTACTTCTTAGGGATCTTGGGAGTTTCGCGAAAAGCAACAGCAAAAAACAGAAGGCCTAACGTCAAAAACAGGATAAAGGTGTAGAGGATGGTTTCCATAGCAACCTCCCATGGACTCTCTAGAGCCGCCAGCACCCCATTCCCAAAGAGAGCCGAGTGCTGACGGCTAGGAACCAAGAAAGCTCTAGGCTTCTTGCACCTTGCGGGTGGTGGGATCCCCCACTTTTTGGAAGACGCCGAATTCCACCATCTCCTCACTCATGTTCGGGTCAATGCCAGCGAACACGTCGCGGAAGAGGGTACGGGCGCCGTGCCAAATGTGGCCGAAGAAAAATAGCAGGGCAAAGACAGCGTGGGCAAAGGTAAACCACCCGCGGGGGCTGGTGTGGAAGGTGCCATCGGCCTTGGGCGTTTCACGGTCAAACTCGAAGAGCCGACCCAACTGGGCCATGCGGGCATACTTCTTAACCGTTGGCGGGTCCGTAAACACCTGCCCGTCCAACTTGCCGCCGTAAAACTCCACCGTCACGCCCACTTGCTCAAAGCTGTAGCGCGACTCGGCCTGGCGGAAGGGAATGTCAGCCCGCACTACGCCATCGGCATCTCGCAGGATGACGGGAAACGTCTCAAAGAAGGTAGGCATGCGCTGCACCGTCAGCTCCCGCCCCTCACGATCCCGGAACACTGGGTGGCCCAGCCACGCGATGGCAATGCCATCCCCTTTGTTCATGGGGCCAGCCCGGAACAGGCCACCCTTGGCTGGGTTGTTGCCCACGTAATCGTAGAAGAGCAAGGACTTAGGCAGAGAGTTGTAAGCCTCGCTGAGGGTCATCCCAGCTTCCACGGCAGCATTGACGCGCCGGTTAATTTCCTGGTTGAAGTAGCCGGAATCCCATTGGTAGCGGGTGGGGCCAAACAGCTCGACAGGTGTGGTGGCGCTGCCATACCACATTGTTCCAGCTACCACAAAGCCAGCAAAGAACACTGCTGCCAGCGAGCTGGAGAGCACGCTCTCTATATTCCCCATGCGCAGAGCCTTGTAGAGGCGTTGGGGCGGACGGACTGTAATGTGGAACAAGCCGGCAATGATGCCGACGATGCCCGCGGCAATGTGGTGGGCCACCACCCCGCCAGCATTGTAGGGGTTAAACCCGGCTGGCCCCCACTCCGGCGCCACCGGCTGCACATGCCCTGTCGTGGCATAGGGATCGCTCACCCACATCCCTGGGCCAAAGACGCCCGTCAGGTGAAACGCGCCAAAGCCAAAGCAGAGAATCCCCGCCAGGAGCAGGTGGATCCCAAAGATTTTCGGCAAGTCCAAGGCTGGCTCACCGGTACGGGGGTCCCGGAACAGCTCCAGATCCCAGTACACCCAGTGCCAGCAGGCAGCCAAAAAGAGCAACCCCGATAGAACGATGTGGGCGGCAGCTACCCCCTCAAACGTCCAGAAGCCTGGGTTGGCAACGCTCTCGCCATAGATGTTCCATCCACCCCATGAGTTGACCACTCCCAGGCGCACCATAAACGGCATGACAAACATGCCCTGGCGCCACATTGGATTCAAGACCGGATCCGATGGGTCGAAGATGGCTGCTTCGTACAGGGCCATCGATCCGGCCCAACCCGCCACCAGGGCAGTGTGCATTAGGTGTACCGCAATGAGGCGGCCTGGATCGTTGAGTACAACAGTGTGGACCCGATACCACGGTAGTCCCATAAAGCTCGATCCTCCACGTTTTCAACACTTGGGCAATATCCAGTCAAAAAGCGAAGTCAACACCCCCCTAGGTTCTGACCTGAGCAGTCCCTTCTAGCTTGAGGGGTGCCATGCCTACCTAACCTAAGGGCACACCCCCTGAAAGTATTGCCGGCAGAATTTCCCTCCCAGAGATTCAGACAGCATAACGAAGCGCAACCGACCTGAGTGGCTTCAGGCGGGATGCCCCTCATATTTGGCACCATCTTCCCCGATCTCTGGCCAAAGATTAAAAACATGACTTAAAATGTAACAATACTTAGCAACATCGCTCTTTCTTGGCTCAGTTCGAGCGAGGTTCTTTGGCAGAGCTATGGCAACGATTCGGTTTGTGAACGAGAACCGGGAGGTCGTCGTCGCAGAGGGGTCGAACCTGCGCCTGAAGGCGCTGGAGAACCAGGTTGACCTCTATAAGATGGTGGCCAAGCTGCTAAACTGCGGCGGCAACGGCCAGTGTGGCACCTGTGTGGTGGAGATTGTCGAGGGGGCTGAAAACCTCTCGCCACGCACAGAGGCAGAAAACCGCAAACTCAGGCGCAAGCCTGAGACCTATCGCCTCGCCTGCCAGACTAAGGTGCTGGGGGATGTTGCGGTGAGAACCAAGCCCTAGGGCTGGCTGGGTCGTTTGGGCAAGGTGCACCTGAGAATGGTATGCTAGCTGCCAGTTGGATTTGCGGCGTGCGGAGCGATGGAGACAAACTACCTGGGCATCTTGGCCACTCTTTTGCTTATCTTGGTACCTTCCATCTTCCTAGTAATCCTATACGTGCAGACTTCTAGCAAGTCGGAGAGCTAGTCGAGCAAGCTCTGGTTGCTCAGGGCAGGCAAAGGCCCTAGTAGGGCTGGCGGAAACCTAACTGGCAGTAGCCCCCAAAACTCGGCAGGGACTTCTACAGGGGGCTCTTTGCTTTTTGCAACAGAATGCAGCTGCGGCTGAAGTGGCCTGCAGGCGGGATCCCTTAGGTGGGTCTTCCTGACTTCCCAGTGTTTTTTTGGCGGATAGACTTAAGTCTACGGTCTTCATCGGAAAACTTGACTTTTGTCTATCCTAGTTTGCCACTAGGATGCCTCTTAAGATTTTTTACAGAATCTCAGCCAGCGATGGGGTCAGGCGAGATCCCGGGTCGGAAGGAGGACTATGAGCTTGAACGGGCTGGTTACAACCGCATGGTTAATTCCCCTCTATGCGCTGGTGGGGTGGGGGGGAGCGCTGATCTGGTCCCCAGGAATCACCCGCCGCACTGGCCCTCGACCGGCGGGCTACCTAAATGCGCTGCTGACTTTGGTAGCGTTTCTGCACAGTGTGGGGGCGCTGGTGGCGATTTGGGATCAGCCGGCGCAGGTGATTCGGCTGCCCTGGCTGCAGGTGGGGGATCTGGTGTTGGAGCTGCCGCTAGAGGTCTCTTCGGTAACGCTGGGGGCCTGCGCTGTGGTGACGGGGCTGAACCTGGTGGCCCAGATCTACGGCTTTGGCTACATGGAAATGGACTGGGGCTGGGCGCGCTTCTTCTCCCTGCTGGGCCTGTTTGAGGGGGGAATGTGCGCCCTGGCCATGTGTGGCTCTCTGTTTTTTAGCTACGTCATCTTGGAGATTTTGACCCTGGGCACCTACCTATTGGTGGGCTTTTGGTATAACCAGCCGCTGGTGGTCACCGGGGCGCGAGATGCTTTCTTAACCAAGCGCATCGGCGACCTCTTGCTCTTGATGGGGGTTATTGCCATTTATCCCCTGACGGGATCTTGGGAGTTTGAGGACTTGGCGGCCTGGGCAAAGGCGGTGCAGGCAGGAGCCATCTCTGTGGACCCAACTTTGCTCGCGCTGGCAGGGCTGGGCTTGCTGGCTGGACCTGTGGGCAAGTGTGCTCAGTTCCCCCTGCACCTGTGGCTGGATGAGGCGATGGAGGGGCCGATCCCTGCCACAATCTTGCGCAACGCCGTGGTGGTGGGCACAGGGGCCTGGGTGTTGATCCGCCTGCAGCCGCTCTATGCTCTTTCCCCAACGGTGTTGCGGGTGATGCTGGTAATTGGGGGGCTGACGGCAGTGGGGGGAGCCTTTGTGGCCCTGGCTCAAATTGACGCCAAGCGGGCCTTGTCCTACCTGGTGAGCGCCTACATGGGCTTGATCTTTGTAGCAGTGGGCACCGGCCATGTCCAGCAAGCGTATCAGTTGCTGCTTACCTATGCGCCGGCGATGGCTTTGCTGGTGATGGCGCTGGGCATGGTGATCTGGAACAGCATTACCCAGGATCTGCGTTATCTAGGGGGCTTGTGGTCGCGGCGACCCATCTCAGGTCTGTGCTTTTTGACGGGGATGGCCGGAATCCTTGCTTTGCCTCCCTTTGGCTCCTTCTGGGTGCTGACGGATCTGTGGCAGCAGTTGGTGCAGTCAGGGCAGGGGCTGGCGGCAACAGTTGTGCTGGTTACCAACGCGGTGACGGCACTGGGCCTAACCCGGGTATTCGGCCTTGTTTGGGGGGGTAAGCCACAGCAGATGAGCGAGCGCTCGCCAGAAGTGCATTGGCCGATGATGCTGCCCAGCACGGTCATGATGGGGGTGGTTCTGCACATAACCATGATCCTGGCGGCGCTGGGTTTGACGCCCACGCTGGAAGGGATCCCTGTTGCCCTGATGGCCGCATCCAGCCTGGTAGGCATGGGTCTGGGGGCAGTGCTCTACCTGCCGCGGGAGCGGCGGCCGGTGGACTGGGCTTTCTTGGCCGACTGGCAGGACCTATTGGCCAACGACTTCTACACTCCCAAGCTCTACCGAGCCAGTGTGGTGTTTGTGGTGCGCATCATCTCCGAGGTCACGGCGCTCTTTGACCGCTACGTGGTGGACGGCCTAGTGAATTTGACCAGTTTGGCGGTGCTGGCAGGCGGCCAAGTCCTGAAGTACACCACCTCCGGCCAGTTGCAGGCCTATGTGCTGACGATTGTGGCGGGGGTGGCTCTGCTGGGTTGGTGGTTCTCTAGGCTTGGGTAGGTCGAGGGGGTAAAGACCATGCTGAGTGCCTTGATTGTGTTGCCGATTTTGGGATCCCTGCTCCTGTTCCTGGGCTTGGGAGGGCGAAAGCTGGCGGTGGTCCTGGCCGGGATCCCGTTGGCCATCTCGCTGTTTCTATTTACCCGCTTTGACGTGCAGGCAACTGGCTTTCGGTGGGAGCAGCGGTGGGATTGGATCCCAGAGATTGGCTTGAGCTACTCCCTGGGCTTGGACGGGCTGTCTCTGTTGATGGTGGCCCTGAACGGGCTGCTTACCCTCATCGCCATCCTGACGGCTGAGCCGGAGGTGCAGCGTCCCAATCTCTTTTACGGCTGCATTCTGCTGATGAGCGGCTCGGTCAACGGGGCTTTTGCTGCTCAGAACCTGCTCTTGTTTTTCCTCTTCTACGAGCTGGTGTTGATCCCGATCTACCTGCTCATTTCCATCTGGGGCAGCCCCAAGCGGGATTACGCCGCCATCAAGTTTCTGATTTACACCGCTGTCTCCGCCATCTTCCTGCTGGGGGCCTTTTTGGCTATCTACTGGCTTGGGGATCCCCACACCTTTGAGCTGGCTGAGATTCGCATCAGCTCTCTGAGCCCTGCTGCCCGAACCCTGGCGCTCTTGGCGTTGATGGTGGCCTTTGGCATCAAGATGCCGCTGGTGCCCCTCCACACCTGGCTGCCCGATGCCTACGGAGAGTCTTCCCCGCCGGTGGCGATACTGCTGGGAGGGGTGCTCTCCAAGTTGGGCACCTATGGCCTATTTCGCTTTGGGCTGCAGTTGTTTCCCCAAACTTGGGCTGACCTGGCCGGGCTTCTGGCCTGGTGGGGGGCCATTGCCGTGCTCTCGGGAGCTTTGGCGGCTATTGCCCAAAAAGACATCAAGCGCATGGTGGCCTACAGTTCCATCGGCCACATGGGCTACATCCTGCTGGGCATGGCGGCGGCCACGCCGATTAGCTTGACGGGAGCAATGGTGCAGATGGTCTCCCACGGCCTGATTTTGGCGCTGCTGTTCGATCTGGTGGGCCTGGTGGAGCGCAAGGTAGGAACGCGGGATCTCAACGTGCTCAACGGCCTGCTCAATCCCCTGCGCGGCCTGCCCACGGTGAGTGCCCTGCTGATTTTAGGCGGCATGGCCAGTGCCGGGATCCCGGGCTTGGTGGGCTTTGTGGCCGAGTTTTTGATCTTCCAGGGCAGCTACCAAGATTTTCCCTTGCCCACTTTGATCAGCATCTGCGGCACCGGCTTGACAGCGGTGTATTTTGTGATTTTGCTCAACCGCACCTGCTTTGGCAAATTGGACAACCGCACCGCCTACTACCCACGGGTGCAGGGCTGGGAGCGGATCCCGGGCTTGGTTTTAACTGCCTTGATCGTCTGGTTTGGGATCCAGCCCATGAACTTGGTGAAATGGCCGCAACCCTTGGCCTTTACCCTCTCCACCCAGGTGGCTCAGGCCCAAACGGTTATCTTGGCCTCAGCCGGTAACCCGGATCATTCTCCCTAGCAACGAGCTCACCAGGTAGTTGGGAGACTCCCAGGAATTGAAGAGTTGGAGACTTGCCATGGCAACAACCCTAGTTGCACCTAAGCTACCTCCTTCCACTCATCCTTTTGCCGAGATAGTCCATCGCCTCGAGGCAGGGGGATCGATGCTGCCGGATACGCCGGAAAACTTGATGCAAATTATCGGCATCTACAAAGCCTATGCCATTCCGATGGACTTTTATTGGCGCGATCTGCTCTACATTGCCGAGCAGGTGTTTGTGGATCCCTTGCCCTTTTTTAAGTACATCATTCCCGAAGAGTATCTGAAGCTGGCCAACCACTACGCTGGAGATGATGCGGATCTGCGCATTTGGCGTGGTCCTGCCACGGCCCACCCAGAGCTCCTGGAGTTCATGGAAAAAGGGGAGCTCAAGCGCAAGCTGCCACGGATCTTGCATCACCTTTGGCATGATCGCATCAACATGGAATTTGCGGAAGAGTGTATGCGGGCCATGCTCTGGCACCGAGATATGGGGGGCCTGCTGGATCCCTATATGGACTCGGAAGAATACAAGCAAAATGCCGACCGCGCCATCCGCGCCTACTGCCAAGGCAACCCCCTGTTGATGGGGCTATACAAGCTCTTCCCAGACATGTTTTTAGAGCTATGCCGCCAGGCCACCATGTACTCGGTGCTGGGCCTGTTTTGGGAGGTGATGGCCCCTGTCTTTCTTGAGATGAGCGATCTCTACGACGAGGGCAAAATTACCAGCGTGCCGGAGGCGATGAACTTCTTGGTCAGGGGGATCTTCGCCATTGCCGGACGGCCCATTTATCACCGGGTGCGCATCCGCGGAGAATGGTACGATATTGTGCCCAAATCCAAGGGATTTACCTGGCTATACGAGGCGGCTTTCCCCTACGTAGAGGCGGTGTTTTATCGCTCTTCTCCCTTCCGCGGCACCAAGTCCTATAACGCCCAGGCCAACCAAGTGCCCGTTAACCAGTTGGACTTTCACTACGGGGTTCTCTACGCCGACAAGTTTCCTGTGGCCAGTGCCGGGATCCCGCCGACGCTTTTGCACCAGGATATGTACCACTTTTTGCCCCAGTATTTGGTGGAGTACTACCGCAAGCATTGCCGCGGCGAAGATGACATGCTGATCCAGCTTGGGATCAGCTTTCAGCGCTCCATGTACAACGTCACCTCAGCCGTGATCCAGGCAGGTAGAGCAGCTTTTCTCTATCCTTTGGACGATCCCAATCCGCGACATTTGATGATGAACCGCCGTTACTTTGAGGGGCAACTCAATCGCTTCACCCGGCCGGAATACGGGATTCGAGAAGCAGCTCGCCTGGCCTACATTCAGGATCAGAACTATCGCTAGCCGACTTCAAGTTCAGGCATTGAATCTTTCCATTCTCAGTTGCGGTCAGTCTAGCTAGCTCTGAAACTGCCCCTTACTTTGACTTTCCTGTCATCTCAACTTCCAGCAAAATAAGGATCTCGACCATGCCTGATATTGTCGATATTGCAGTTTCTACGGAAGGTTTCTCCACCCTAGTTACAGCCGTGAAAGCGGCAAACTTGGTGGATACTCTGAAAGGCCCTGGCCCCTTTACTGTTTTTGCGCCTACCGATGCCGCTTTCGCCAAGTTGCCTCCCGGCACCATTACCACCCTGGTGCAAAACATCCCTCAACTGACTCGCATCTTGTGTTACCATGTGGTGCCCGGTCGCCTGAAAAAGGCGGACTTGGCCAAGTATCGAAGTGTAGGCTCGGTGGAGGGATCCCCCATCGATTTGTTTATCGAAGGGGACGTGTTTGAGGTAAACAATGCTACCGTTATCCAGGCCGATATTGAAGCCGACAACGGCATCATTCATGTCATCGACACGGTGATCCTCATGCGGCCCCACTGGTTCTGGCCAATCCTGCGCTCTGCGGAAAAAGAGGGCCTAGCCAGCGCCCCCTGAAGCGACACCACCGGCAGGCAGATCCCCCACTGGGCAGGTTCCTGCTGCAAGGTATGGGTCTTGATGACCTAGAAAGCCTTGGTGGAGTTGCTCCACCGTCTCCGGCCCACCCAAATCGGCTCCTGGAGGATCCTCCAGCGCCCCGTCAAGTCGTAGGGATCCCTGACATCGGGATTGGAGCGTTGTGAGGCGGCGGGACAAAGTTTAGATTTTCTTCACCTGCCCCGTTGCTGTTTCCCCAAGGGCGGGCTAATTTAGGGAAGGCGTTTGGTGTGAACGGCTACAGCTGCCTGCAGGGATCCCTTGCCGGCGGCTGTGGTCTGCCCCTTCCTCCAAGCGTGGGGAGGGGTCGAGGTAGCCAGCCCTTCCAGGAGGTGCCTTGCCCTGCGCCAGGGAAGAGCAAAAGGTGGGCCTCCTCAATTTCGAGGGGGCTTGCCTGTCCAACAAGTTTTGCACCAGTTTCATTGAGCCCCATGAGCCACCGTTGCTTCGAGAGTAACCCCAGCTCTTGGCTGTCTAGAAGCGGGCCAGCTTGCCTAGCGCGAGCGGGGTCTAGTTCTGCAGCTCTTGGCGCCCTAGAGCTAGCGTTCTGGGTTGCAGTGGACTTGGGACTTGCTGCTTTTGCCTTGGCGTCTAGAAGCTCTTAGTTGCCTCCAGTTTTGTGATTAGCGTCACGAGGAAATCAGCATGGTGCAAGCAAAGGAGTTGGTGACATCTGGTCAGACGGCTCTTCTCGACTCGGATCTGGAAAGCTCCTCTTCCATCTTCCTGGATACAGACAATGGAGCGGATCCCCTCGAGTTTGAACTGGATGCCAGTGACACTGAGGCTTTGGACGAGGAGGAGGGCGACGAAGAGTTCCTCGAGGAGGAGGATGAGGCTACTGCTGCCAAAGGGCATGCGAAACGCAAATCGGCTAGCAAGAAAAAGGTCTACACCGACGACTCTATTCGCGTCTATTTGCAAGAAATTGGGCGCATTCGCCTCCTGCGGCCTGACGAAGAAATTGAGCTAGCGCGAAAAATTGCCGATCTGCTGGAGCTAGAGCGCGCCCGTGAGGCCGTTTTCGAGCGAATGGGCCTCTGGTCCAGCCCGGAGGAGGTGCCGGAGGAGCTATGGGCAGAGGAAGTCAAAATGCCCTTGCCGGAATTCCGGCGGCGCCTACACCAGGGGCGGCGGGCTAAAGAAAAGATGGTGCAGTCCAACCTGCGGCTGGTAGTCTCTATTGCCAAGAAATACATGAACAGGGGTCTCTCCTTTCAGGATCTGATCCAGGAGGGCTCCCTGGGCCTCATTCGGGCAGCCGAGAAGTTTGATCACGAAAAGGGCTACAAGTTTTCCACCTATGCCACCTGGTGGATCCGCCAAGCCATCACCCGCGCCATTGCCGATCAATCGCGCACCATTCGCCTGCCGGTTCACCTCTACGAAACCATCTCGCGCATTAAGAAAGTCACCAAGCAGCTTTCCCAGGAGTTGGGCCGCAAGCCCACGGAAGAGGAGATCGCCACCCGCATGGAAATCACCATCGAGAAGCTGCGCTTCATTGCCAAGTCGGCTCAGCTTCCTATTTCCTTGGAGACGCCTATTGGCAAAGAGGAGGACTCGCGGCTGGGAGACTTTATTGAGTCGGAGGGAGAAACTCCCGAGGAGCGGGTGGCCAAGATGTTATTGCGGGAAGATCTGGAAAGCGTTTTGGCAACCCTCACCCCTCGCGAGCGGGATGTGTTGAGGCTGCGCTATGGGCTGGATGACGGCCGCATGAAAACCCTGGAGGAGATTGGCCAAATCTTTAACGTTACCCGAGAGCGCATCCGGCAGATCGAGGCCAAAGCGCTGCGCAAGCTGCGCCATCCCAATCGCAACAGCGTGTTGAAAGAGTACATCCGCTAGCCGGGCCCAGTTAGACCTGGCTGCTACCTTCCCAGATCCTGGGAGGCTGGATACCAGCTCCTCGAAGGGAAGAGGATCAAAAACCAGTGCGGCGTTTCTGGGCAGCTCTAACTTTCTACACCGCCTTGCCCCTAGGACGGGCAGCAGATCTGCAGTTTGAGGGCATTGCCGCCTGGCTACCGGCGGTGGGTCTATGCCTAGGCGGGATCCTCTTTTTGGCCTCCCTCTTGCTTCAGGTTTTTCCAGCGGGAGTACGGGCAGCTTTACTGGTAGCGCTGTGGGTGGTGTTAACCGGGGGGCTGCACCTGGATGGGGTGGCCGATACCGCCGATGGCCTGGCGGCCAATCTCCACACCAGCTCAGAGCAGTCAGCCAGCAATTCCCACCGCCTCCAAGTGATGAGCGACAGCCACACGGGAGCCTACGGGGTGCTGGCCCTGGGACTGGTGCTGCTGTTGAAGTTTGCTGCCCTGAGTAGCCTACAAGTCTGGCCCCTCCTGCTCTTGGTGCCAGCCTGGGGTCGCTGGGGCCAACTGCTGGCCATTGCTCTCTACCCCTACTTGCGGGAGCAGGGATCCGCCCGCTTCCTCAAAGACTCCACCTCCCTGCCGGGATCCCTGTGGCCGGGCACCCTGCTCCTAGGGGTTACCACAGCCGGTTTGGGGGGAAGCGGGATCCTGGCCTGGGGGCCTCTGCTACTTTGGACGCTGGGCGCTGCTCTGGGAGCCTTGGCCGTGGGCCATTGGATCTACCGCCAACTGGGAGGACACACGGGGGATACCTACGGGGCCACGGTGGAGTGGTCTGAGGCGATAGCCCTGCTGTGGGGATCCCTGATTAAGCTCTCCTGAGGTCTCTCTTGCGCTGGGAGAGGAACCGGCTCCGCCAAGCCCAATTGTTGCCGAGCCTTCTGGCAATCCTGCTGGATTTGGTGGATCAAGTCCGCCACTTTGGGGAAGCGCCGCTCTGGGCGGATAAACCCCTGCAACGCCACCCGCACCTCCTGCCCGTAGAGATCGCCCGTCCAATCCAGCAGATGCACCTCAACCGTGTGCCGCAGCCCAGCAAACGTAGGACGGTAGCCGATGTTCATCACTCCTGGCAGAGCTCCCGCGGCAGCGGGCACCTCCACCCAGGCGCTGTACACTCCGTTGCGGGGCAAGAACTTCTCGGGCGGCAGGCGCAGATTGGCAGTGGGAAAGCCCAGCTCCCGTCCCCGGCGATCCCCTGGCACCACCTCTCCAATGAGCTGATAGGGACGACCCAAGAGCTCTGCGGCTGCTGCCACCTCCCCTGTAGCTAGAGCAGCGCGAATGCGGGAGCTGCTGACTCGCTTCCCGTTTAGTTGCACCTCCGGGATGACCTCTACTGGAATACGGCACTGGGATCCCCAGGCCTTCAGGGTTTGGGCAGTACCGGAGCGGCGATGGCCAAAGCAAAAGTCCCAGCCAACGCTGAGGTGGCGAACGCGCAACCCTTGCTCAAGAACTGTCTGGATGAAGTCGTGGGGAGGCTGGCAAGCCAGGGCAGGGGTAAAGGGGAGCAGCACCACCTGTTCAAAGCCCATTTCAGCCAACAGCGCCAGCTTCTCCGCCGGCGGAGTCAGCAGCCATTGCTTTTGCCCCGTCAACACCTCCTGCGGGTGGGGATGAAACGTGAGAACCGTGCGCACCCCCTCTAGGGAGTCTCGAATTGGCTGCAGCACTTTCTGATGGCCCAGGTGCAAGCCATCGAAGTTACCAATGGCAACGGCAGTGGGCCGCAAGGCTTGAGCCAGATCAGAAGTTACATGCACCGCTTGGGATCCCCTTGGTTCTCCCTACCAGAGTGGCCAAAGCAAGGCCGTCAGGGCACTCAGCCCAACCACCCCCCACAAGCTGCGTCGCAGGCGCTGCAACACCGGCTCAACCTGATAACGGACAATGAGCCGATGCTGAGCCAGCTCCTCTTCCGATTTGACGTACATTGCCCCGTCGTACCAGCCGCTTTCTTCGTAAGGGATCCGCGGCTGCACCAAGCGCCGCCGCACGTGGGCCCAGCCCAAGTAGAGGTGGAGCAGCACTAGGCCTAGCAAGGCATTGGCTCCCAGGACCCATGCCAAGGTGAAGTGGCCCCAATCCCCGACAAAGCTGCCCCACACCAGTGGCAAAATTCCCACCGCAACCACTCCCCACACGCCCAGGAGCCGCCGTAAGTAGGGGAGCCAGGCCAGTGTTGGCCAGCGAAAAAGAAAAGCTTCCCTTAGCTCCGCATATTGCCGCAGAGGCTGCTGCTCAGCAGGAATGGGATGGGAAGGATTCGCCATAGGGCCTTAACATATCTACACAACATGATATTAGTTGGCCTGATGCCCGCCAAGCCCAGCCTAGCTGCGGTTCAAATGCAGGGGAGAGGGGTATCGTATTAGAGTGGGGTTGCCTTATCTCCTCTCCTACCATGAGCGTCCCAGGCGAACCTGCCGCTGCTCCCTACCTGATTCTCAGAGAGCCGGACGGCAGCCAGAGGAAGTACGTTCTTGCTGGAGCCACAGCTTGGACGCTGGGCCGCGATGAGGGCAACGCCATTGTCCTCAACGATCCCAGTGTCTCCCGCCAGCACGCCCTGCTGCAGTACTTGGATGACAACAGCCTCTATCTCATCGATCTGGGCAGCCGCAACGGCTCGTTTGTTAACAATCGCCGCATCAGCATTCCCACGCTGCTGCAAGACGGGGATCGCCTTACTCTTGGCCAATCCCAGCTTGAGTTTCACAGCGGATCCCTGACTAGCCCAGAGCCCGGCTCTGCCGGCAGGCCCTCGGACACCCTGGTGCTGCAGACCCGCTGGCTCATCTCAGTGGCCGTGGTTGACGTACGCGGTTACGGACAACTGACCCAACAACTGGACGAGCGGCTGCTTTCCCAGGTGATGGGCGACTGGTTCCGGCGCGGCGGCGACATCATCCAGCAACAGGGAGGCAGCGTTGATAAGTACATTGGCGACGCCATCATGGCCGTCTGGTTCCATACACCCCATGCGGATCCCTTGCCAGCCGACCAGGCGGAGATCGAGCTTGACGTGAAGTCAGTTCTGCAGGCCCTGGTGAAGCTGTTCCAGATGACCGAACAACTGAATAGCGAGTTTCCCCTGCCCTCTCCCCTGCGCCTGGGAGCAGGCGTCAACACTGGCCCAGCCATCGTGCGCCAGGTAGGCAACACCACTCGCCAGGAGTACACGGCTCTGGGCGACACCGTCAACCTGGCCTTTCGCCTCGAAAGCGCCACCCGCACCCTCAACACTGACCTGGCCATCAGCCAGAGCACCTACGCCTACTTGACCCGACAACTAGGTCAGTCAGCCACTTGCTTCTCCCAGCAGGTGGTGGAGCTCAAAGGGTATGCCCGCCCGCACCAGGTGTACTGCTGCGATGTCCGCTCTCTGCAAGCAGTTCTCAGTCAAATCCCAAGCTCGGAGTAACTGCCGGCCTGGGGATGGCTGGCAGGGGGTACTAGGGTCCTCCCAGAGGTTCAGTTGGCTAGGGCTGCTTCCGGAAGCTTTTTACCTCCAAGACTGGGCCCACCTGCGCTGTTGTTACCCAATCTTCCCTCACCTGCCCCTGAATGGTAACCTGCAATCCCTCCTGCAGGAGCTCTTTGGGGGCGCGGAAGAGGGCGTAGTGCTGACCTGAAGGGAGCGTCAGCACCCACACCCCCCCCTCAATGTCGAGAAACTCAATGGTACCCCTGAATTCTTGCATCACTTCCTCAGAGCTAGGACGGTGCTGCTGGGCTGCAAATCCAAGATGGCTTGTGCTCCCAAGTAGGCCAGGCCCAGGCAGAGCAAGCCATTGAGGAGCAAGAAGGAGCGCCCCAACCAAGCAGAGGATCCAAGCCATAGTACCCCCTCATAGAACAGGGATCCCGACAGGAGCAGATGGGAAGCCACCCCCAGGCAGAGGCCGATGACTGCCCAGCGCCAGCGCCGATGGCCCAGGAGGAGCACCATCAACAGGCCAGGGATCAACACGCTGGCAAACAAGGGATCTAGGGCATTGGTCTGGGCTAAGGCGGTGCCTAGCTCTGGCAGGGAGCTGCCCAGCAGTTGCAAGGGCCAGCGGGGGAAACCCACAATGGCCAACCCTTGCAGGGGGAAGAGGCCAGCGCTGCCCAGGAGGATCCCGGACAATAGGGGTACTGTCACCGGTACGGGCTTGGGAGCCAGCCACCAGCGAATGAGCACCAGGAGGATGTAGCCACCTACCACCATCAGCAGCTTGGGCACCAGGGCAATTGCGCCCCCATCAAACCAGAAGCGAGGGTTGAGGTAGCCGTTGTCGTTTAGGTACTTCAGGAAGTCCTTCAGCCACAGCACCAAGGGGTTCTCCTCCTGCTGACCCCTGGCTCGGGCCAAGGCTCTGGCTGCGTCCAGCAGACCGGCGCCATAGAAGTTCTGTTTGTCGCCAGGTACTGGGGCAGCTGACATCTTGAGGATGGCCTCCACCTTGTCCGGATCCTTGATGCCCTGAGCCTGGATCAGCGCCGCCACGCCAGCCACGTGGGGGGCAGCCATGCTGGTGCCTTGGAAGTAGGCGAAGACCGGCTCGTCGGGGTTGCGGCGGTTGATGGTCTGCTGCAGGATGCCGTACTCCGGGTGCTCGGGCGTCTTGGCCCCACCAGGAGCAGCAATATCCACGCCCACCCCATAGTTGGAGTAGGGAGCTTTGGTGCCATCAGGCCCCGTGGCTGAGACGGCGATGACATGGGGATAGCGGGCTGGGTAGCTTACCTGGCTGGAGTTTTCGTTGCCAGCAGCTGCAACTACGGTCACTCCCTTGCTGTGGGCGTAAGCTACCGCCTCTTCCATCAGGCGAGCTGAGGCGCGACTGCCCAAGCTGAGGTTGATGACGGTAGCGCCGTGGTCGACGGCATAGCGGATCCCTTCCACCACGTCCGACAGGGATCCAAAGCCGTTGGCATCCAGCACCCGCACGGGCATGATCTTGGCCTTGAAGGCAACACCTGCCACGCCCAGGGCGTTGTTGGTGGACTGGGCAAGGGTGCCAGCCACATGGGTGCCGTGGCCGTTGAGGTCGGTGGGATCCTCATCGTCATCTACGAAGTCGTAGCCCTTCACAAATTCGGTCTGGGCCAGATCCGGCACCCGCGTCACCCCCGTGTCCACGACTGCCACCGTCACCCCTTCCCCTTGAGAAATCTCCCAGGCTTCGGGCATGCGGATGGCCCGTAGGTTCCACTGCTGGGAGTAAAGGGGATCGTTGGGCACGAAAGCGGCCTGGAATTGGTAGTTGGGGTGGGCATACTCAACGAGGGCTTCCCGCTGAAGCCGCTGGAGCAGCCGCCGGGTGGCCCTGGGATGAGTCGCCTCCCCAGTGGCTAGGTAAATAACCTCTTGGCGGGCAAAGGCACTGTTGCTGCTGGGTCGCAGCGTCAAGTTGTACTCTTTGGCAAGGGCAGCGATCTCACTGGGAGTAGCCGTGTTAACAAAGTTGATCACAATGCTGTCGTAGGGAGTGGATCCCTGGCCGCAGGCCGTGAGGAGTAGCGCCATCAGGCCGGCCCAGCAGAGACCCAACCAGCGTCTGAACTTCATCATGCACGCCCCCGGCATCCAAAATTGTTGCCACCAGTATGCCCTCTCGATGGGCAATTGACCAGAAAAGACTCTGCTGCCAACCCTTCCCGCAGCTACCTGGAAAACCCAGAAAGAACTCCCTCTGGCCAAATGTTGGCTTCCAGGGCATGATGGATCTGTAAGAACTTGAAACACTTCTTAACATCAGTTTTCAGGATTGGGTCTTTAAAGAGGGAGTAGCATGAGCATCCAGTGGCAAAGGGTACTTTGCTTTGGAGTGAGTCTTTGCCTAGGGCTGTGGATTTGGGTGGGCGGGGGATCTCCCCTGTGGGCGCAGCCTGCCCTGCCAGTAGTGCCGATGGAGTTGCCTCAGCCGCCTGTTCCGGTTTTGGACTTGGCGGATCAGTTGAGCAGCAAGGAGGAAGCCGAACTGGCCGAGCACCTGAGCCGGCTGGAGGAAGAAACTGGCTGGAAGCTGCGGGTGTTGACCCAGTTTGACCAAACCCCGGGCCGCCAGGTGAAGGAGTACTGGGGCCTAAACGAGCGCAGCGTTTTGATGGTGGCGGATCCCCGGGGGGGCAACCTGCTGGCCTTCAACGTGGGGGATGCGGTGCGGGAGATCTTGCCGCGCACCTTTTGGATCGAGCTGCAGTCTCGCTTTGGCAACCAGTTCTATGTGCAGGAACATGGCGCCCACCGCGCCATTCTAGAGGCCGTTGAGGTTCTGGATCGCTGTTTTCGCCAAGGCGGTTGCCGGGTGGTGCCCGGGCTGCCGCAGGAGCAGTGGATCCTGACGTTGATTACCTCTATCTTGGGTGGGATTGTCTTTGGGTTTGCCGGCAAACCCCGCCAGGGAGAGGAGGTGTTTAACTGGCGCTGGGCTTTGCTCATCTCTCCCTTGTGGTTCATTTTGTTTGGGGCCTTTGGCCTTGGCCCAGTGGTTGCTCGCACCCGAGATTGGCTGCCAGTGGTGCGCAATATCTTGGGCTTTCTGGCCGGAGCTTTGGCTATTTACCTAGCTCCCATTCCCCAGCCAGCAGAGGATCGGCAGTAGCTTCCTTGCCTCTCTCGGCTGTCAGCTCAATCCCCTGCCTGCTGCCCCCTAGCAACAAACTGGCAGGCGGGGACAACTTGCAAGGGAGGTGCTAGTATAATCCAGGTAGAACGGGCTGATGTAGCTCAGTTGGTAGAGCACTCGACTTGTAATCGAGCGGTCGTCAGTTCGAATCTGACCATCAGCTCTTTACTCGGGTTTGCTTGGCCATTGTCCCTAGCGGGGATCCAGCTTCTCCGGGCTCGGTTAGAGTGGCTGGAGGGGGATCCCCCCTCTCAACTTGGCTGAGGAGAGAGGGATCCCTACCCACAAGGCATCTGCTAAGCCTTTGGGTGGTTTTTGTGGTCTCGGGGTGTCTATGTCGCGTCTGCCAGCCGCTACGGTTCGTCGACTGCAAAAGCTGCCCCAGATTCCTTCCGTGTGGGAAGGGGATCGCCACAGCCTGCCAAGCTCGCCAGTTGCTGGCTCCCAGCCTTCTCCCGGCGAGGGGGAATGCATTCTCTGGGTGGACGGCGTTCAGGGTGTGGTGCGAGCTATGGAGGTGGTGCCTGCTGGCTCCGGCATGGAGCCAATGGTGCGGGCCTTGATCGCGGCCATGGAGCGGCCCAATGCGGGCTTGCCAGCCCGTCCCCAGAAAATCGTCGTGCGCAACCGGGAGGTGCAGTTTTTCCTGCGCGGCATTCTGCACGAGCTGGACATCAAAGTGGAATACCAGCCGGAGCTACCGCTCATCGATGAGATCCTACAAAGCTTTGCCGAGGCTCAGGAGCAGATCCCCCCACCTTTGCCAGAAAACTACGCAGAACTCTTGGCTAGCAAAGCCTTTACCCTCTGGCAGGATGCCCCCTGGGAGTACCTTGAGGATCACCACATTCTAGCCATCGAGCTGCATCAGTGGGACGTCGAAACTCTCTACGTCTCAATCATGGGACGGGCAGGAATGGAGTATGGGGTGATTTTTTACCGCTCCCTGCCCTCCCTCAAACAGTTTCGCCAGCAGGCCAGGCAAGCGGACCCTGATGAGATGGAGGAAGTCTTCCTGAGGCAGGACTGTCTCTACCTGACTTTTCAACCCCGCCATCCCGAACTGGAAGACTGGCCAAACTTGGACTTGGCAGAGTTGGATCCCGAGGACATCGAGCCGAACTTCGGCACCATCCACCCGCTGGAGGGCTTGCGCGGTGTTTTACAGGAAGAGGAGGCAGCAACCTTGGCCGTGGCCTTGGAGGCCTTGCATTGCTTCTTGAAGCAGTACCGCCGCAAGCTGGAAAAGGGCTTTCAACCTTGTCAGGGGCAGTATTGCGTTCCCAATCCCCAAGGGGAAGCCCTGTCGGTGCAGGTGCGCACCCTGCCTGAGTTGGCGGCAGAGCTGCTGGCATTAGAGGAAGAGAAACCCACCCAAGCTCTGCTCCGAGAGGATCTGCTGCCTGAGGGAGCGCAGCTTGGCCTGGGACTGCTGCCTTGGGCCACAGTGGAGGTGTTGCGCCGTGCAGGGCAAGTGCATCCTCTCCCTCAGAGCAAACTGGTGCAGAAGGGGGAGGGGCTGCCGGTGGTGATTGTGCGCACCTCTCGCTCTAAGGCCAAGCAACTGATTGAAAACCTGCGCGGCGAGGGGGGCCCCCAAGGGATTTGTTTCAATACGGGAGTGGATCCCTTCGATGGCCATCGCTACGAGCTAGAAATTGTCCAGACGGGTAACCGCGACCTGCACTTGTTTGGCGAATTTCCCAAAGACGACCCCGTGCACTCAAGGGCTCGCAGGCGCTGGGAGCGGCGTTGCCGCGATACGGGGGGCTGCTGCGGGTTGGTCATCGCGATGGGGGCAAATTCCCACCAGCCAGAGCTGCCGGTGCACCATATTTTGGCCCTGTTTGAGATGCAGGCCCTCAGTCCCAAGCGGCTAGGGCTGGGTCCCTTGGTGCGCGTCAGCCGACACTTGCACTTTTGACCCGCTCAAAAATGCTGGAAGGCCTGCTGGCGGCTGAGGATCTGGCCGTTGTCTAGCCGCACCGTCCCCTGCGGATCCCAGCCGGTGACTTCGCCAATCCAGGCTGCCCCTGGCAGCTTTTCCAAGAGGTACTGGGCTACAGAGGGCTCAGCGCTAAGGAGCAGCTGAAAGTCTTCCCCGCCGTAGAGGGCCCACTCTAGGGCCTGGGCCGGAAAGACCTGCTGCAAAGCCTCTGAAATCGGGATCCGCTCCGCCTCGATCCTCGCTGCCACCCCGCTAGCCTGACACACCTGCACCAGGGCATCGGCCAAGCCGTCGCTAGTGTCCATGCCGGCAAGGCGCATAGGGTCAGGGATCGCTGCCAACAGCGGCAACAGATCCAGCCGCGGTTGTGGGTATTGGTGGGCCCTAATTAACTGCTGCTGGGCTGCCGGGACTATAGATCCCTGCTCAGGGTGAAGCAAGAGCTCCAGGCCAGCCCGCGCATCCCCATGGGGCCCAGTTACGATGAGCCAATCGCCCGGCTGCGCCTGCTTGCGCTCAATGGCCCGCCCTGGCTGCACCGATCCCAGCGCCGTAATGGCCACAAACCGCTGGGGCGAGCGGCACAGATCCCCTCCCACCACTTGGCATCCCCAGGGGGCGCAGCAAGCCTGGATTCCCTGGTAGAGCTCCTCCACCCAGGCCACTGGTGTGGAGGGCGGCAGGCCCAGGCCTACGAGCAACGAGTGGGGACGGGATCCCATCGCCGCCAAGTCCGACAAATTGGCAGTTGCCGCGCGCCAGCCCACGGCATGGGGTGGGGTGGTCAAGTTGCTAAAGTGAACTCCCTCCACCAAGACATCGGTGGTTACCACCAACTGTCCTTGGGGAACAGCCAGCACTGCGGCATCATCCCCCACCACCTGCGCAGGACAGTAGCGTTGCACCACCTGCAGTAGCCCCGCCTCGCCAATGGCTGAGATCGGGAGAAGCTGGTGAGAATCCTCGGGAGGATCAAAAAACAGAGGAGGCTTCTGGGGATGCACGTGGGCGGAAGGGTCTTGAGGATCCTACTCTGCTAACCTACGGGTAGCTAGCCTCACCTTAACCAAGAGGTATCCCCTAGCTTTTGGAACCCATTTCGGCAGCTTGGAGTAAAGCCCTGGCCCGTTGCTGATCCAACTGAGCCTGCAGGCGCTCCTGCTTGTCACTGCTAGTGTTCAAAACTTGGTTGGCCTTCTCCAAAAGAGCTTGAGCTGCAGCCTTGTCGACTTGTTCTCCTCGCTCGGCCCGGTTGACTAGAACCGTTACCTCGTTGTTTTCCACTTCTGCAAAGCCACCCATCACGGCAATGGCCGACCACTTGCCACCGGCCTTGACCCGCATCACGCCGTTGCCGATGGCTGTCAACAGGGGAGCGTGATTGGTCAGGATACCCAGCTGGCCTGAGGTGGCAGGGAGGATCACTTCCTCGGCAGGGGCATCCCAAACAACGCGGTCAGGAGTAATCACGCGAACCACCAGCGTCACGGCAAGTCTCCTGAAGCTTGAGCTTGGCTGTTTTTATCCTACCGGATGGCGGTTGCACCCAGCTCTGCCCGTTTCCAAGCCGAGGGCAAGACTTAACCCAAGCATAACCTCCTCTTTACTTCAGCGGGAAAGGCAAGCGATATGGTGTAGTCGAGAACACGGATCCTTGGTTCCAAGGCCGACTCTTGTTCTCCCTTAGCAGGGGAAAGGCCGCCCGCTGAACCCAAGTTTGCCCCAGCAGAGCTAGCTCATGACGCCTGAAACGACGCCCAGCCAGTATGTCAAACGGGAGCGTCAGCTCCTAGAAGACCTCTACCGAGGCCGCAGCCTATCTTCCTACAGCCCTCGCCAAATCATTCCTCTGCCGCCCGAAGAGTGGGTGATTGTCTGCCGAGGCATAGTGCAGTTGAGTACTGTCCATGCCAACGGGAGCGAGGCCATTTTGGGCTTTGCCGTTCCCTCCATGCCGCTGGGATCCCCGCTGACAAAGTTGGATCCCTACCAAGCTAAGGCGTTGACGGCAGTTGACGTGCTGCGGCTGTCGGCAGCCGAGGTGGAAGCCTCAGAAACCCTGAGCCAGGGGCTGCTCAAGCAGTTGGTGCGGCGACTGCGCCAAACCGAAGCGCTGCTGGCTCTGGCCGGGCGGCGGCGAGTGGAGGATCGGCTGCGTCAGTTGCTCTCCCTGTTGGCAGTGGAGTTGGGATCCCCCATTGCGACAGGAGTACGCCTGCAGGTGCGCCTTACGCACCAAGACTTGGCCAATGCCATCGGCACTACCCGCGTCACCATCACCCGTCTTTTGAACCGTTTCCGCCAGCAGGGCTGGATCACAGTGGACAAAAACCACCATCTCATCATCAAGCTGGCCCAAACGCCGCTCTGAAAGACTCATACAACCTCGGGCAAAAGCGGACTTTTGCTCGCGGTTGATGCTTTCTTCCTACTTCCACGACCCATAGCTAGTAGCAGGCTCAACACCTACTACCCCGCCAGAGGGATCTCCACAGGCGTCACTTCCCCTCGAGCTGACGGTAGTTGCTCCTTGCCCTTAGAGGGCACACAGGCTAAAGACGAAGCCAACTTTAGCCTAGGTGCCTACCAGAAAAGATGTACTTGCAAGCCTACTAGCTCAGCCAATCTACGTCAAGGCAGGAGGTTGGTTATGCCGCAAAGTGGCCGATTGTACGGACTCCGTCCCGCTTACGCGAACGGTGAATCAAGGACTAGAGGAGAGCCCTGATGGCTTTAAGCCTGGCGTTGGAGCTGTTGGAGAAGCCAGTTGGCGGCCGCCGTGTTGGTCTCGCTGGCCAGGCGTTCCAGAGCCTGCTCAAGCAGGGCTATCGGCAGGCCCGCTAGCACCTGCGACTGGGCAATGGCCCGGTAGCGTCCATCCTCGGCCAAGGCAAAGGCAAAAACACGCCGCCCTTTGACATCGATGACCCAGTACTCAGGAATGCCCAGGCTGGCGTAGAGCTGCTTTTGCTCGTCTAGAAGGCTGAGGGTGGTGTCGGCAATTTCGCCCACCAGGTCGGGAGGCCTTTGGAAACGCAAGTCAATCCGCCGCGGCTCGCCGGCTTGGTATCTGGGGATGTTTTCTCCCTTGTAGAGCACTAGGTCAGGGGCGCAGGCGTGGGTTTCTGGGTACTCAATCAGGCAGCGACCGTAGGACTGCAGCGGCACGTCCGGATGCAAAAAGGCCCAGGCGAAAAAGATTGCCGTCATCAAATCGCTGACGGAGGCGTGCTCTGGCCCTTCCTTGCCCATGCTGACCCACAACCAGCCCTGGTAAAAAGAAATCTTCTGCCAGTCCAGGGTGGGATGGTTGCAAATGGTCAAGTAGTCCTGCCAGGTGGCGTCGTGCCGCTCAAGGATGGAAGGGGTGGCCGGCTTTGAAGCAAGAACCATTGCTCTTCCCTCAGGGGGTGGGGGAACTTTCCCTCAAGCCTATCATCCCTCCTTGCGAAGAGGCAGGCTAGGGACGGCCAGAAGCCTCAGAAGTCTAGGCCGGCAGCGGGGCTTTGCGCCAAGCCTGGGGCTGTCGGAACTTGTACAGATCCCGGATTAGCTGCACCCAGCCATCGGCCATGGACTCCACCAAAAGTTTGCCTTTCTCGGGCGTGGCAGCGGTGGCATCCCCCAGGACGCCGCTCTGGCTGAGATCGCGAGTTGTCCAAGCAAAAGAGATTCGCCCTTCCAGGCTGAGCAGACTGTCTTCCGGCAAATCTTGGGGGTACTCGCAGACTAGGCGGTCGGTGCGCACCGTCTCGGGCAACAGGTACATCAGCATGCTGGTCTCGCCGTCGCCAGCGTGGATGCCCAATTCCCGTTCTTTTTCCGTCATCAGCTCCTGCCCTTGGTGGGGAACGCGCCAGACGGAGATGGGGAAAAGAAGGAAATCTTCGTACTTCTGGTGTAGGTCGCGGGCCACAATCTGCAGCACCTCAGGTTGGCCGCCGTGGGAGTTGAGGAAGACCAGCTTGCGAAATCCAGCCCGGTAGATGCTTTCGGCTACTTCGGTGAGCAAAGCCATCAGGGTCTGGGCCGAGAGGGTGATGGTGCCTGGGAAATGCCAGTGCTCGTTGGCCTTGCCATAGCACTGGGTGGGCAGAACGTAAGCCGGGATCTCCGGCTCCAGTTTTTCCATGGCTCGCCCGATGATTGCCGTGCCGATGCAGGCATCCACCACCAGGGGCAAATGGGGCCCATGCTGCTCGATCGAAGCTACTGGCTGGATGATCACCACATTCTCTTTGTTGGGCATGGCCTGGATCTCTGTCCAGGTCAGGTAGGGGAAAAAGCGGTGGGGCGGGATAAAGGTGTGCATCATGGCGGGATCCGGTTGCAAGGAGTTTAAGCCTTGCCTGCAAGGCTAGCACCGTGGGCAGTCTCTTAAGATCAGGTGGTAGTTGGTCTCAAGCTCACCAGGCGGAAGCCAGCCATCCCATGACCCTGTGGCCCTGTCTGCCTGCCTGCTGTGGCTCTGGTGAGGATCCCTCCATTGAGGAACGTCCTCTGCCTGCTGGAAGGGGGGCAGAAGGGAGTGTCCCCACCTTGCCCCGCCCCATCCTAGCCCTGCCAGGGCCGCAGGCCACTCTCTATGGGGAGCTGATTCAGGCTTCTCTCCACCGTCTTGAGGCGGGATCTCGAGCCCTGCTCTGGGTGCGACCCCTGCTGCTTAGGGAGGGATCCCAAGTTTGGAAGCTGCGGGCCACGCCGGACTTGCTCTGGCCTGCTGCCGGTTTTGTTCCAGCCTACGCCGAGGAGATCCTGCCCCTGCTGGAGCAGGCTAGAGATCCTGGCCCCCAGGAGCCCTCTGCGCGCCAGCGGCTCCAGGGGTTTCTGCGGCAGCTCTGGCAAGGCTAGGCTTTTTAGGAATCGCCAACGGACTGGCCACCAGCCAGCTCCTGCAGAGCCGATTCCAACCGCGCCAGCGCCTCGTCAATTTCCGCAGGAGTGACGATCAAAGGGGGCACAAAGCGCACCACCTGGGATCCTGCTGGCACCAACAACAGCCCTTGCTCCATGGCAGCCCTGACCACCTCAGCCGCCGGGATCCGCATCACCAGCCCCTGGATCAGGCCCCAGCCGCGTACCTCTTGAACAAGCTGTGGGAACTGCTCTGCCAAGCAAGACAAACCCTGGCGCAGATAGCTGCCCGTCTGCTGAGCATTCCAAACCAGGCTCTCCGCCATCAGGGTGCGGCAGACCGCTAGGCCAACCGCACAGGCCAAGGGGTTGCCGCCAAAGGTGCTGGCGTGATCCCCTGGCTGGAACACCGCGCAAAAGTCCTTCGCCAACAGGGCACCAATGGGGATCCCGCCGGCTAGGCCTTTGGCCAGAGTAAACACGTCCGGCTCCACCCCCAGGTTGCAGTAGCCCCAGAGCCGGCCGGTGCGGCCCATCCCTACCTGCACCTCGTCCAACATCAGCAGGATGCCCCGCTCGCTGCAAACCCGGCGCAGCCACTGAAAGTAGGCGGGATCCCCAGGGACAACCCCCCCCTCCCCCTGCAGCGGCTCCAGCAGCACGGCACACACCCGCTCGCCCCAGCGCTCCAGCACTGCCGCTGTGCCCTCGATATCGTTGTAGGGGACGTAGTCGAAGCCAGGCACTAGCGGCGCAAAGTCTTTTTGGTATTTCGGCTGGCCGGTGGCCGTGAGGGCAGCCAGGGTGCGGCCGTGGAAACTGCCGTGGGCGGTGAGGAGGATGGGATCCTCGATCCCGCGCACCGTGTGGGCATACTTGCGGGCCAACTTGATGGCACCTTCAACGGCCTCTGCCCCCGAGTTACAGAAAAACACCTTGTCAGCACAGGAGTGCTGGGTCAGCCACTGGGCCAGTTGCGCCTGGGGGCGGTTGTAGTAGAGGTTGGAGACATGGTGCAACTGCTGCGCCTGCTGCGTCAGCGCCTGGATCCAGGCAGGATGGGCATGGCCCAGCGTGCAGGTGGCAATGCCTGCCACAAAATCCAGGTACTCCCGCCCCTCTTCGTCCCAGACCCGGCAGCCTTCCCCGCGCACTAGGGTTAGGGGATAGCGAGCATAGGTGGACATCACATGCCGCTCAAACAGCTCGGCAGCGGTTGCAGGGCTTGGGAGAGTGTCAGGGGGAGAGAAGCCTGGCGGGGACATGCTCGGCAGGGGAAAAATGGACAGCGTTTCGAGTGTATCACTCTGCCCTGGGGATGCTATTCTAGCGAAGCCCGAGGACGAGGAATGCCTACCCATGGGGCGGCGGGGGGTAACAGTCTGGTTTACAGGGCTAAGTGGGGCGGGCAAAACCACCCTTAGCTGCGGCGTGGCCCAGCAGTTGCAAGCTCTGGGTTTGCCGGTGGAAGTGCTTGACGGCGACCTAATGCGGCAACACCTCACCAAAGGGCTGGGCTTCAGCAAAGAAGACCGGGACGAGAACGTCCGCCGCATTGGCTTTGTGGCTAAGATGCTGACTCGCCACGGCGTGATCGTGCTGGTCTCGGCCATTTCTCCCTATCGGGCAACGCGGCAGGAGGTGCGGCAGCAGATCGGCAACTTTATCGAAGTCTTTGTGGATGCCCCCCTAGAGGTGTGCGAACAGCGCGATGTCAAGGGTCTCTATCGCCAGGCGCGAGCAGGCCTCATTCGGAACTTTACCGGCATTGACGATCCCTACGAGCCGCCGGAATGCCCAGAGGTGGTCTGCAAAACTGCCGAACAGAGCATCCCCGAATGCATTGAGCTGGTTATGCAAAGTCTCAGAAGCCGTGGCTATCTCTAACGAGGCTCAGAGAGCACCGGGCCTGGCCGACTGGGGATCCCTTGTGGGAAGATGTGAACGAGTATTTCTTTTCTGAGAGTCAAGGTAGCCATGGCAGTAACTCGTGCTGGACAAACCTTTGTGATGCGGGGCAGCAGCGAGGGAAACCCCGCCAAGTTCCTGGAGATGGCCAGCTCTCTGCTCAACCTCCGCACCCGCCAGGGCAGTGGCAAGAAGGTTCAAGATCGCGCCTCCTACGGCAAGGCGGGTAGCCCCCGGGAGTTTCTGCAGATGGCTAGCGAACTACGCCGATCTCTAGAGCAACGGGGGCGGTAGCCATTGGGATCCCTGTCCGGCTGGCCCAGCCAGGCGCTTTTGTTTTCGCCGCTTGGATCTCCCAGCAGGCTCTGCAACTCTTCAGCCGAGGGGAAAGGTACCTATCTGGGCCAGCAAACCGCCGGGGAGCGCAAGCAGCATGAAGAACAAAGGCTTTTGGCTGGTCGGGATCCTGGGGACGACCTTGGATCAGCTGAGCAAGCGCTGGGCGGTGGAGCGGCTGCTGCCGGGCCCGGAGATCCAGCTATGGCCAGGGGTGTTCCACCTCACCTACGTGGAAAACACCGGTGCTGCCTGGAGTCTGTTTGCCGATTCGGCGGAGTTTCTCAAGTGGGTCTCGCTAGGGGTGGCAATAGCCCTGGCGCTCCTGGCCCTGCGCAGCAGCAGCCTCAACCTTTGGGAGCAGGTGGGCTATGGCCTCATCTGGGCGGGAGCGGTGGGGAACGGCGTCGACCGCTTTCTCAACGGCTACGTGGTGGATTTTTTCAATTTCGTCTGGATTGGCTTCCCCGTGTTTAACGTGGCCGATGTGGCCATCAACCTGGGGGTGGTCTGCCTGGTGATTGGCCTGTGGCAGGGCAGCCCGAAGAAGACGGGGCCGGGATCCCTGCGAAAATTCGACTAAGCTGCCTACTTCACCCCCGCCCACCGGCAATCCTCCCGCTTGCTCCCTCGGAAGGAGAGGGAAGAGCTGGCGGCGCGCTCCACCACAACCCTAGGGCTGGCCCCAGTCCCAGGAGCAGGCCCAACCCTGCTGGCGCGACAATGCCAGATCCCAGGCTTACCAGTAGGGCAAAGGCAAAATTGGCCCCATAGAGCAGCAGCGGCCCCAGCAACTGGCGGCGGTTAAGGACAGGCTGATCTTTCCCCCAGAGGAGGTTGGCCACGGTCATAAAGGCAGTCCCTGTCAGCATCCAGCCGCCGAAGTTTTGCAGCGGCATGCCAAAGAACGGCCCTGGCTGAAACCAGGTCCAGAAGGGGATCAGGCCGCGGGTCATGGCCGGATCCAGCACAAAGTCCCAGGCAGTGAGCAAGAGCGCTCCCAACAGAATGGCTTCAAAGTGGATTAGCCAGTGGCGCCCCGCTTGCAGAGCCACCCGCGCCAACAGGTAGGCCGATAACCCCACATAGAACCAGGACAGAGGGATTGTAAAGGGAACCAAGCCGGCAATCTTGTAGCCCAAGCCGCTGAGGTAGCCGTAGTCACCAAAGGGGATCCCAGTGCTGGTGCCCAGCAGCTCGCTGGCTAGGGAGATGCCCACCGCTGGGATCAAGAACATCAGCAGGCGTCGCACCCCCAGGAGGCGGGATCCCATTAGAACTGCCGCCAGCGCCCCAGACACCATGTAGGCAACGCCGCCGTTGCCCATGCTCCAAGAGAAGGCCTGGAGGCCAATGGGAGGCAAACTGGCCACCCACTCGGGATGCGGTACTACCCAAAGTAGGCCCACTAGGCCGAAGAGCAAGGAGAGAATGTGCAAGCCTAGCGCCAAAGCTTCCAACCACTGCCAGATTGACCCAGACCCAAGGAGAACACCTCGCCTGTTAGAAAACTGGAAAGGCAAGCTAACCAGAACACCAGAGGATAACAGCCAACGCATGAGAAGCTCCCGCGGGGTGGTTGGTCAGAGCCACTGCGCTTTCCCACAGCTTGGGCAGGGGCTGAGGAGAAAAGCGGGTGGCAAAAAGGAAAGTGGCACCCGAGCCAAACCGCCTGGTCTGCTCAAGGTATGCCTACTGATACTTTGCTGCCTATTGTATCAATTCGTAAACATTCTGCCTGGCTTTCCCCAGAGGCCCCCTTCCTCCGTGTCCCAGGAAGTCCTGAGGGGAGTCTACGCCCAGTTGAGCCGGGCTGTGGAGCGCCGGGACTGGGCTCAGGCCCTGCGCTTGGTGGATCTTTTGCGGCAGCAGTTGCAGGATCCCGCTCAGCTTCAGAAGCTGGAGAGCTACCGGCGGCAACTAGAGAGCTATCGTCAAGTCCAAGGGGACCCGCCGCCGCCCCAGTGGCCGCTTTTGCACAAACCCTTTATCGGTGACTTCCCGGTCACCAACCTCTTCGACCACGACCTGCCTTTGGGGAAGGAAGACGGCAATGGCCGGTTTGTCAGCGGCCAGGGCCAGGTTTGGACTCCCAGTCCCCAGCACCCCTGTGGCAAAAGCGATGGCCATGCCGGCTACGACTGGGCCATGCCGGTAGGCACCCCCATCCTGGCCGCCGCCCCTGGACGAGTTACTGTAGCGCGTCCGGAGCCAGAGTTTTTCTGCCCCAGCCTGAGCCGTCCAGTCAGAGGGCTGCGGGTGCGCATCCTGCACGAAGGGGAATCCCCGGGCGGGATCCGCCTAGAAACCCTCTACGCCCACCTCAGCCAAATCCGGGTACACGAGGGGCAGAGGGTGGCAGCTGGGGAGGTGATTGGCCTGTCAGGGGAAAGCGGCTGTGCCAGCGGGCCCCATCTCCACTTTGAGGTGCGCCGCTTTGACCAAACCAATTCCGGCCAGCCCGCCCCTGTCGATCCCTACGGCTGGTTTGGGGCTGGCCTGGATCCCTGGAGCATCCATCCCCTGGGAGCAGAGAGCCTGTTTCTTTGGCAGGTGGGCCAAGCCCCCAGCCTAGGGGCCTGTTGGCAGGCTCAACAGCTCCCTGGTCTCCCTGGTCATAGACCTGCGGCCCTAGAGCGGTTTAAAAGGCGGGGAGGCTAGAGATCGCGGCGGACAAAGCCATCTCCCTCCCACTGGTAGAGCGTAGCCCGCAAGTCGCGGCTAGCTCCCGGGGCACTGGAGAGGATTAGGATCCCCTGGGGACTGACCCGCAGGCTGGCGTTGTTCAAATCTGTTACGCTCAGCAGCGGCACAAGCCCCTCTGCTCGGTGTTCTAAGATCAGAACCGACCGCAGCAGGCTGATTCCCCCTCGCTCAGTGAGGAGCACCAACTTGGGCTGGGGAGTGGGTGTGATGTCGGTGCGCAGCTGAGCCTCGATTAGCCGACCTGGGATGGGCTCAGCCATGTGGAGCAGACGAAAATCGTACCCTCCTTGATGGTCAAAGCTGAGCACGCGCACCACGGGCTCCACCGTCGGCTGCCGCTGGATCTCAAACACGGCCACCACTCCCTGCTGCGAGGAGGAGAGCAACTGAGCAGGGAACAAGCGCAGGTTTTCCCCACGATTGCCGCGGATAAAATCCCACCAGATGGACTGACGAAACAGGGCTACAACTCCCTCGCGAGCAGTACTGCCTGCAGAGGCAGCAGGCAATAGCGGCAGCAGCGGCTGGGAATAGGCGGAAGCTGAGGCGACTGGCAGGGCCAAAGCCAAGGCCGCTCCCCCTACTATAAGCTTGCGCATGCTTCCCCCTCCTCCCCCAAAAACTGACTGCTCCTTTGGATTCAATCGTCATCCAGAATATCAGGCAGCATTCTTAGAAGTCGGCCAGGGCAAAAAGCGATAGCCTGCCTCCTCAACGGCAGCCACGATACCTGGCAGGGCCTCAGCGGTATGGGGCCAGCGGTCATGAAGCAGCAAAACTAGCGGTTGTTCCGAGTTCCTGAGCGCCTGCAACTGAGCGCGAACCCGCTCCACCAGCTGGGCCGGTATTTGGTCGGCATAGGCATCTTCAGGGCTAATGTTCCAGTAAACAACCTGATACCTCGCCTGTTCCAAAGAGTGGCGTAAAGCTGGATCTAGGCGAAAGCCCCCCGGTGGCCGAACAATCAGCTGAGGATCCAAGCCCAGCCTCTTCATCAGCTCGGTTGTCTGCTCCACCTCGGCATAAAATATCTCGTTGCTGCTGTAGAGACGTCGATAATCATGAGTAAAGGTATGGTTGGCTATCGTGTGGTGGTGAGCTTGAATGGACTGGGCCAACTCTGGAAATTGGGAAACATGAGTGCCGATAAGAAAGAAGGTGGCCGGAATCTGTAGCTGATCCAAAACCTCTAAAAGGCGAGGGGTGGACTGAGGCCAAGGCCCATCGTCAATCGTGAGGAAGGCAGAACGGGCCGGCACCTCCAACAAAGGCCCCAGCACTGCTTCCAAAGGCAGTTGCAAGGGCTGGCTATTTTCCGCTGGGTCGAGAAAGCTAGGATCTGGAACCCAGCCATGCTGTAGAAACACCTGTACATAAGCAGGCGCGGGTGTAATCAACAGACGCCCAGTGTGCTGGTCTTGGTTGCCCCAGTTGAGTTGATAGGGCAGTTCCTTGGCAACCTCAACCCTTGTGGAATGAGTGATTACAGCATAGGGAATGTCGATTAGATAATGCCCGTTCAGCCGCTCTTGATAGACCCAAGCAGCAGAGGGAGCCGATAGATAAATGAGTAGTTCTTGCGGATGGCTGCCTTGCAGAACGCGAACACTCTCAATTGGGAGAACGGGACTGTATCCTAGAGTCGAGGTGAGGTTGAGGTTGAAAAGAGGGCGGGCCCCCGCAGCACCGTAATATAGACCCACCAAGAGGAAAGCCAAAAAAAAGATCACCGCCTTCAGAAAATGCATGGAGTTGCCAAGGTTTTCACAACAACTACAGAGCAAAAGACTATCACCACTCCCTGCAGCAAGTAGGATGAACCTAAATTGAGTGCAGGCGCTCTTCCCACTTACGGGGAGGTGAGGATCGGCGGATGTCCCGCCAGATGGCCGTGGCGGCCAGCGCTCCGTCAGCGACGGCAATCGCCACCTGGTTGAGGCCCTGCTTCAAATCTCCTACCGCAAACAGGCGCGGGTGGGAAGTGCGGCACCACTCATCGGTGAGCAGGTTCTCCCCTTGCCATGTCAAGCCGGGGATCCCTTTCAAATAGCCGTTGTGGTATTTGGCGCCCATGGCTACCAGGCCAGTAGTAGCCTCGATGTAGGTGCCGTCCTCCAGCTCTACTCCTTGCAGCTGGTGGTTTTCTCCAAGAAAGCGACGAATGGGAGCTTCGTAGAGAGGGTAACCATGATCTGCCAGCTTTTTGCGTATCTCGGGGCCAACCGAGCACAAGCCATGGGTTAACACCGAGATATAAGGCGTAAACCAGTTGAGGACAAAAGCTGTATTAATCCGATCTTCTGAATTGACAATCAATACTGCTTTCTGATCCCGCATTTCATAACCGTCGCAGATCATGCAGACATGTAGCGAGTAGCCTGCATATTCGTAAACATTCTGCATATCAGCCAATTGAGGCAGATAATCAATAATACCTGTTGCCGCAATCAAATACTTGCTGCGAAAAATAGGGTAGACACTGTTGACTTTCCCCACCTTGACCTTGACAGCAAAAAGCTCCCCCTCATCTGTAACATCTTCCACATAGCCCCCTAGATAGTCCACCCCCAAGCTAAGGGCGTGCTCCCTTCCTTGTCGCAACAGCTCTCGTCCTGGCGTGTTTGGCGGCAGGCCCAAATAGTTGCGCAAGTCCTGCATCCAAAAAGAGCGGCCTCTGCCCTTTTCCACCACCAAGCAGCTCAAGCCGTAGCGGGCCAAGTAAATGGCTGCCGACAACCCCCCCGCGCCACCGCCAGCAATAATGACATCGTAAATTTTGTTTAAGCCAACTTCTAGGTTCTTGCTGTTTAGTTTCATAAGAAGGGATCCTCCTGCAGGCTTTCTACTAGATAGCCTTCCGGTGTATCGAGGTGAAGGGATCAGTTCCAGCAACCGTCTAGAATAGGGGCTGAACCCTCTGTCAGGAGAAGAGTCGTATGCCGGTCATCCCAGCCGCCATTGCCCTCATCTTTATCGGCTACCTGTTCAGCTCTGTCAAGATCATTAGCCAGGGCTATGAGGCACTGGTAGAACGTCTGGGTAGGTTTCACCGCAAGCTGACACCCGGCTTGCACGTCATCTTTCCCCCCATTGACAGGATTGTGTTCCAGGAAACCATCCGCGAGAAGGTACTGGACGTGCCGCCGCAGCAGTGCATCACCAGCGATAATGTTTCACTAATGGCCGACGCAGTGGTTTACTGGCGCATCACGGATATGATCAAGGCTCGCTATGCGGTAGAAGATGTGCAGCGAGCTTTGGTGAACTTGGTGCTGACGGCGCTGCGGGCTGAGATTGGCCGCATGGACTTGGATCAGACCTTTTCCTCGCGCGCCGAGATCAACGCCCGCCTTCTGGCCGAACTGGACGAGGCCACGGATCCCTGGGGGATCAAGATCACCCGCGTGGAAGTCAGGGATATTCAACCCTCCAAAACCGTGCAGGACTCGATGGAAAAGCAAATGGCTGCCGAGCGGGAGAAGCGGGCCGCCATCCTCAGGTCAGAGGGGGAACAGCAGGCCAGCATCAACCAGGCGGCAGGGGCTGCCAAGGCTCAACTCCTGCGGGCAGAAGCCGAAAAGCGACAGCGGCTGCTATTGGCCGAGGGTACAGCAGAGGCCATCAAAACCATTGCCGCTGCCTTGCAAGAACACCCCGAGGCAGCCAACGCCTTGCAATACCTGATGGCCCAAAGCTACATCGATATGGGCCTCAAAGTGGGCAGCAGTCCCAGCTCGAAGGTCATTTTTATGGATCCCCGCTCCATCCCTGCCACCCTGCAAGGGTTGGTCTCGATGGTGGATATCTCCAAGGTTAGCCAGGGATCAAGCTCCCAAGCTTCCGAGGCCCCGCAATTGCGTACCTCGGCGGCATTCTCGTCTGACCTGGAGATTCCTCCACTTAATTCTTAGGTCTCCCCTGGGCCGAAGCCGCTTACGCCCTTCGAGCCGTAGGCTTGGGCCTGCGGTGACCTGGTTTTCCACATTGGCGTCCGTCGCTAGTTGGTAGAGAAGCTGCAACTGGGGTGCGGGCGACAGCCAAGCTAGGGGATCCTGGCCTCCTCATCCCTGCGGCTATGGTAGTTGCGGATCGCCCGCCTGACCAAGGTGAGAAAGGCGTAGGCCCGTTGATCTGTAGGATCCAAGCGCATCACCGTTTGAAAAGCTTCTTCCGCCCGCCGCAGCACCTCAAGATCGATCTGGCCCTCGACCTCTGCTTCCAGTTGGGCCTTTTGCAACAGCAGGGCCCCCCGGTTGTAGTGGGCTGCAACATGGCCGGGATCCGCCGCCACCACCGCCTCCAGTTCGGCCAGGGCTGGATCCAGATAGCCGCTCATACCCAGCACCCAGGCCAACTTATAGCGAGCCTCTGTATGGGTGGGATCCTCGGCAACTGCCCGGCGAAATGCTTGAATGGCAGCCGGAAAATCGCCCGCCTGAACCGCTGCGATGCCTTCTTGGTAACTGTCGCTGGCCATAGGCAAGGTTGATCCCTGATCTGCAGCTTAGCCCTTTCTAGCTGGGATCTCCCAGTTTTCCCACCCAAATGGTGAGAACGGTTCAGCCCTGGGCCTGCCATCTGCAGCAGGGGAAACTGCCTCAGCAGGAGATCTGAGATTGCGCGAAGCCCGCTCCAGTAAAACTCTGCCCCTTCCTAGGCTGAACATAGCCACTGAATGTCAGGTCGAACCATGGACGCCAAACTGCTCTTCCTGCCGCTGGCTTTGGGGCTGTCGGTGGCGCCCACCGCCGCTGTTTTTCCCAAAACGCTAGGCATCTACCCCTCGCTGCCAAGGCTACAACTAGCTGACACTCGCCTAGAAACCGGGGCCCGCTCCATCCTCGTCAACCCTGTGCCTTCCGACTTGCAGGTGACCTTGGAGCTGGATCGGCGCGGCTCTAACCCCATCTACCGGCCTGGCGAGCCGATTCGCCTGACTCTCAGTACCAACCGTGACGCCTACGTCTACCTGTTTAGCATCCAAGCCGATGGACGCACTCACCTTATTTTGCCCAATCCCTTCTCGGGTGGAGAGGAGTTTCTGCGGGCCGGCGAAGTGCGCACCTTCCCACCCCCTGGCGCCAGCTACCGCCTGACCATTGCCCCGCCCTTTGGCCAAGCCCAAGTGTTGGCGGTGGCCTCCCCCCGGCCGCTCAACTTCCAGGAGATCGTTGCTTTTGAAGAGAGTGGCTCCTTTGCCCGGGTGCAGGTGGAGGGATCCAGATTAGGCGACGCCATCGCCCGCGCCATCCTCGTCGAGAAGATCCCTGCCCGCGAATGGGCGACCACCACTCGCTTCTATCGCGTCGCTCCTCGCTGAGCTCTCAGCTTAGAGCAAGGACGCCCAGCAGCCCAAACCTGCCCCAAAAAGGCAGCGCAGGCTCCCTGCCAGACACTCCGCGCCGCTGCCGCGACAGGGATAGACCGCCTTGTGGTAGGAAGCTCCTCTAGTTACAAGCTGTGGAAGAATCCTCACCCCCTAGGACTGGGGAGAACCTCAACGAAACTTAAGCCCAAGAGAAGAACAGCCGTCAAGCTCACGGCCAACATCAGACCAGCGGGCAGAAATTTGCCAGTTTTGCGGTAGCGCAAGGCAAAAAGAAGGGATCCCAGCGCCGCCGTCCCTAAGCCCAAGCCTAGGCCCCAACGGGGATCCGCTCCCAGGAGGCCATAGCTAGCTCCGCTGAGAACCGCTCCCACCAAACCTCCAACTAAAGACTTGAGACTTTTGCCTCTTCTATAACCGACTACTCCGCCTACCAAAAGCAGCACCCCGTAGACGAGCAAAGTAATCCGTGCAATCGCCATGACAAGAAAAAAGTTTCCTACCTTGCTTTAGTCCACAACAATTTCGCGGATTAGAGGCAGGCGGAGGGTAATGTAACGGTTGAGGACTGAGGTATCGACCGTGCTGAGGGCATATCTTTTCTGACAGGCATTCAGGAGGAGATTGACCAAGTCATCGTCACGCTGATCCAGCCAATCCGGTCTGCCGATCTCGCTGACCAAAGACCAGAATTGACGTATCATCTCAGGAGTCATGGCATCGTCCATCGCCTAGGGTAAGGGCTAAACTGCAAGAGTGAACCAGGCTAGCGATCCCATTCTAACCAGGCTGGCGATCCCATTCTAGGGAAAACAAGCGCTCCCCAGAACCGACATTTCAGCTCCGTCACAACTTAGGATAAGATGTTACGCTTCCCCACAAAGCTCAGCAAACAGCGACTACCTGCTTCAGAAGGCTTCAAGCTAAAACCTCCAGATCGTTAGCTCCAATAGCTACGAAACCATAGCTGGTACAATGACTCCCCTGGCAACTTTTTTTCTCTGTTTTACCTTACTTACCCAATCCTCAGCGCAGCCACCTTCCTTGTTCTGTCAGTCTAGAGCTTCCCCTTGGGGTTTACCCCCATGGATCTTACCTGTAGCCCCGTCTCATCCTCAACTGAATTTGACTCTAAGCCTAGCTCCCCCGGCTTGTTGCTAGAGCAACTGCCTGATGGCTACTAGCTGGCGCCGCTAAAATCTCCTCCTGCCGAGCAAGCTGCTTGCCTCCCTAGCCAACAAAGAGCAAATCTGGAAAATCGGGGCAAACAGAGCGCTTGCCTCTTTAACTCCTCCCTAGCCCAGCATGAAGCGCGACTTACGGACTCCGTCCTGCTGACCCAAGAAGGCCTCCAGCTTGCTCTTGCAAGAAGACAGCTCTGCTGTCCGTCCTACCCTTGCCCGCTCTGCTTGGGCTAGCGGTGTGGGGCACCAGGGACGACGTTTATCTCTCAGATAGCTCCTCATCTCTAGAGTGGGTGATTACTCTTCCCCCCTGCCAATCCAAACTCAGGGGTTTCGCTTCTGCCTCGATACCTAGCTGGGCCCAGGCGCTGACCATGGCCGCTCCTACCCCTTCTCGCTCCTCAGGCGCACAGAACGCCAGGAGGGTAGGCCCAGCCCCGCTGATCACCACTCCGTAGGCTCCTGCAGCCAGGGCTGCCTCCTGGACTGCCTTGAAACCAGGGATCAACTCCATGCGGGCCGGTTGGTGCAGCCGATCCTGCAAAGCCACCCTCAGCCAGTCCACCCGCCCCGACTGCAAGCTGCGGATGAGCAGCCCCAGATGGCTGCTGGAAAAAACGGCATCGGCCAAGCTGACGGACTTGGGCAGGATCTCGCGGGCTGCCTGAGTGGAGAGCTTGAAGTTAGGCACCGCCGCCACAATCCCAATGCGCTCGTGCCACTCCACCGGGCAGAACACCCACTGCCCTTGCTGTCCCTGCACACAGAGCTGACAGCCGCCTTGAAGGGCGGGCACCACGTTGTCGGGGTGACCTTCGAGGACAATGGCTAACTGGAGGAGGGTCTCGGAGGCTAGGTTAAGGGATCCAATGGCATTGGCTCCCAGCAGGCCGCCGACAATAGCAGTGGCAGAACTGCCCAGCCCTCGCGCCAGGGGCACGTTGAGGGTAATCTCAATTTCCACTCCCGGCACAGGCTTGTCCAGCAGCTCGAAGGCCCGGCAGAAGGCGCGATACACCAAGTTGTCCTTGCCCTGGCTGATAGGATCGCTGCCGCGGTAGTGAATGCTGAGTCCAGCAGGGATCTCGCGAAACTGGAAGTGGTTGTAGAGCTGCAGGGCTGCACCCATGCAGTCAAACCCTGGCCCCAGGTTGGCGGTAGTGGCTGGGACAATTACCTCTACTCGCTCTTTGACCAAGGGAAAGCTCCTTAGCGAACAGCGGGCACCTCACACCTACTATCCCACAGACGGTGGATCTCAGGCTCTCAGGGCCTCAATGGGATCCAGTTGCGCCGCTTTGCGGGCGGGGAAAATGCCAAAGACCAGTCCAACCCCCGTCGAGAGGGAAAAAGATATGACCACTGCCACGGGATCGACAGTCGTGGCCAAGGGGGTAAACATTCGCACTGCCACCAGGAGGCTGCTGCTGAGGAGGATCCCGGCCACTCCCCCGCTGACGGCAATCAGGATAGCCTCGGCTGCAAACTGCTGCAAAATTTGCCGACTGTCGGCCCCAATTGCCTTGCGCAAGCCAATCTCAGGGGTGCGTTCTGCCACCGAGATCAACATCACGTTCATGATCCCCACCCCACCCACCAGCAGCGAGAGCGCCGCTGTGCCGCTCAGCAGTACCCGCAGTAGAGTTAAAATCCTGGCTGCCCCATCCAGCAACACTTTCTGGTTGCGGATGACGAAGTCATCTTCTCCTATCAGTTGGTGCCGCTGGCGCAACAGGTTGCGGATCTGGAACTCGGCAGCCGGCAAATCTGCCTCGGAGCGGGCTGAGACAAAGATGGCCGTCAACTCCAGGCCATAGGGAGAGCGCCGTCCAACAAAGCGGTTGGCCACCACGTCTACCGGCAGAAACAGGCGGGCATCGTTGTTGCCAAACACTGTTGGCTTGGGGCGCAAAATGCCGACTACCTCAAAGGGCAAGTTGTTGAGCAGCAGCGTCTCTCCAATAGCGGCGGCGGGATCCAAGCCGAACAGCTCGCGGGCGGCCTCACTGCCCAGCACTACCACCGGGCGCTGCTCCTCAATGTCCGCTGGCAAGAGGAAGCGGCCCTCCTCGACCTCTAAATTCAGCACCGACAAATACTCCGGCCAGGTGCCTATGACCTCATAGCGGCGATCCACCCCGCCCCGCACAGCCCGCACATTGACCGCCAGGCTGGGGACAGCTGCCGATACCGCAGGCACTTCCGCAGCAATCGCCCGCAGGTCGTCGAGGGTAAGAGGACGGACGTTGCTGGCATCCGCTAGGCCAAAGCTGGAAGAGAAGACAATCAGCAAATTGGTGCCCAAAGCCCGAAACTGATCCACGGCCAGCTCCTGGGCAGCATGGCCAAAGCCAGCAATGGCTACCACTGCCGCGTTGCCGATGAGGATCCCCAGCATGCTCAAGCCTGTGCGCAAGCGGTGCCGTCGCACCATTTGCCAGGCCATTTTGGCTGCAACCAGAAAGCTCATGGGTGCGGCCTAACTCTCCCACTTCGGCTAGGACGGCGCTCTTGTGGAAGCAAACTCTGCAGGGTTACTCCTGGCGGCAGCGCCGTAAAGACCCGATCCCCCGCCTGCAGGCCGGAGAGGATCTGGGTGATCCCTCCCTGGGTGAGGCCCGTTTCTACTGGCCGATAGACAGGCCGCTGGGTTTGCGGATCCAACAGGATTACCCCCTCTTGGCCCCCCTCCCGCAGGATGGCCACCGAGGGCACCGTGAGGGCTTGGGGTTGCTGCTCCCCGAGAAAATCCACCGAGACGTTCATGCCAATGCGCAGAAAGTCTGCCTCCTGCTCCGGCTCGATCGCGACCCGAAAGACGGTGACCTCCCGCACCACCACCGTGGCAGGGGCAATCCGCTTCACCCGTCCCCGTACCACTCGATCCGGATAGGCCAGGGATCGGATCTCCACCGGCTGTCCCACCCGCACCTGGGCAATCTGCGCCTCCGGCACCTCCGCTCGCACCTCGATCCCCTGGGCCAACGCCAGGATGGAGCTAGAGGAAGCAGCAGTAGCGTCGGAAGCTGCGGTTGTGGGAGTTACAAAGGATCCCACCTCGGCAAAGCGCTGCACCACCACACCGGAAAAGGGCGCCCGGATCTCGGCCTCAGCTAGGCGAGATTGCCGCTGGGCTAGCTCGGCTTGGGCCTGGGCAATCTGGGCTTGGATCTGCTGCAGCGTTTCTGGGCGGCTACCTAACCGCAATCGCTCCAACTCTTGTTGGGCAGCTTGCAAGTCCGCTTGCGCTTGTTCCAAGCGAGCTAGGCGTTGATCCAGCTCGCTGCGGGCTACAGCCCCCTCCTGCACCAGCGCCTGAATCCGTTCCAGCTCCTTTTGGGCCAAACTCACCTGCGCCTGCGCCGCATCCACCCTGGCCTGGGCTGCTGCGATGACCTGGGGTCGCTCGCCGGCTTGCAATTCCGCCAGGCGGGCCTGTAGCTCTTGGATGCGGGCTTGGGCTTGGCGAATGCCGCTAGTTAGATCGCCGTAGTCCATCCGGGCTAGCACCTGCCCTGCCACCACCTCATCTCCCTGATCCACCAATAGCTCCGCCAAACGGCCCGCCTCCCGAGGACCAACATTCACCTGGCGAATGGGCTGCACCTGGCCGCTTACCCGCAGCCGTTGGACTAGATCCACTACCTCGACGGGCACCGTCAACCTTTGTAGGCGCTGTACCCTCTGCTGCTGGAGGTACCGCTGAACCAAGATACCACCCCCTCCCAAGCTAGCCAGCAGCAGACCCAAGAGAATCCAGCCAGTAGGCCACCCTTTCCTAGGGGGTTCGGGCTGGAGCAGGGGTTGGTCTGCAGATTTGGCAGGGGGCAGGGATCCCGTCTGGGGCTTCACGGCGTCTCCCGCCTCTCACAAGAGCCTACAATCTAGCCTATCTAGCAAAGAGAGGGGCGCCAACGCAGTCTTGAGCTCCGGGGTCGTCCGGCCCTTCGAGACCTGTACAAAAAGCAGGGGGATTGCTACGATAGTTAGCCGCTGAGAGCGCGGGAAAGCCATGAACGCTCGCATCAACCCCGAGGCCATCCTCCGCCTTGTGGAGGCGGAATACCTGAAGCCGGACCTACCTGAGATCCACGTTGGGGATCAGGTGCGGGTGGGGGTACGCATTCAAGAAGGTGGCAAAGAGCGAGTGCAAACTTTTGAAGGCACGGTCATTGCCATGCGCCATGCGGGTCTCAACCGCACCATCACCGTGCGCAAGGTTTTCCAGGGCATTGGCGTGGAGCGCGTCTTCCCAGTTCACTCGCCGCGCATCGAGTCCATTCAGGTGCTACGGCGGGGCAAAGTGCGCCGCGCCAAGCTCTTCTACCTGAGGAAGCGAGTAGGCAAAGCCACGCGCATCAAAGCCAAGGAAGATCTCCAGGAGGAGGCCCTTTAAAGCTACAGGGAAACTTGCTAGGCTAGATAGAAAGCTAGTCTCTAGTGCGTCCTTAGTTCAGCTGGTAGAACGTCGGTCTCCAAAACCGGATGTCGGGGGTTCGAGTCCTCCAGGACGCGTTACTTAGAGCTCAAGCTGGCCTTTGCAGTGCAACCTGTATACTCTGCCAAGCTAGGCTTTACCGGCCTCTTTCTTGATCCGCTCCAATTCTGCCTGCAGCTCAGCAATCCGCTGGCGCAGTCGAGCTGCCTCTGACAGCTCAATGGCAGTGCTCCCTTCTGCCTCTGCCTCGCCCATATCTTCAATGGTGATTCTGCGGGGGCCACCGGCAGCCTTTCCCTCTTCCTTGCGGCTGACAGTGGCGGCAATAGCGTCCATGTAGGCTCGCGCCTCCTCGGCTCTCATTGCCCCCAGCTCTACCAATTCATCTACTAGAACCTGTACCTGCTTGCGCAGCTCCAGCAGGCGGTCTCTGGCATTCCCAGCCACCTTGGGGACGTTGTCGGCAACTAGCGCCGCCAGACCCATGCCGAAGTAAAAGGCTTTTTGAGCCAAGTTGGCAAGGGGATTGTCTTTTTCAGCCATAGGGTGTGCCCTGCTAGTGCCCGTGGAACCCAGCTGCGGGAAAAGGGCGACCTGGGTTGACGCGCCTGCTCAGAGCATCCCGTAGTGCTGCTATCTTCCGATCCTGACACGGTTTGGGCGTCCGAGCCGCACGGACCCAGGTCTTCCAGTAGCCTAGCATTTTTTTTCCTGCTTGGCTTGCTGTCTAGCGGTGAGCCTAGGGAGTGCCTGGGGGCTCCAAATAGACTGGGATCCGCTCTCCCGCCCTCTCGCTGCGCTGTACCTCTTCTTTCTGAGCTTGAGGGATCGCCACGGGCAAGGTAACCGGCTGAGCAACAAAACAACTGGCCACCGGCAGGGCCTGCTCCAGTTCGTCGAGGGGGCGTGGGATCACGGCCACGGCGTTTAGCTCGCCGATGCGCTCTGCCTCGTACATGCCCGCATCGATGGCAATGGCCACGTTGGAGACCGTGCCGCGAATGATGACCGTACACAAGCCGTCGCCAATGGTCTCGTAGGCGGCTAGCTGCACATCGGCTGTTTTCAGCATTGTGTCAGCAGCCCCCACCATGGCGGGGAAGCCGCGGGTCTCCAGCAGGCCCACGGCTAGGTTGCTGAGGCGGCTGTAGCCCCGACTTTGGGCCAGCTGAGACAGCTTGCTGCTAATAGGCAGCACCACCTCTAGGTTGGGCAGGGGCCTTGGGATCACCAGACTGGAGATCTCCTCCTGGTTAAACTGGCGAGCCACTTCAATCCCCTCTTCGATGGCAATGCGCACATCGGCGATGTTCCCCCGCACAATTGCCGTGCAGTAGCCGCCGGAGATCTTCTCAAAGCCAATGAGAGTCACGCCGGCCGACTTGGTCATGGCGTCGGCAACGCGGACAATGACGGGGAAGCTGCGCGTCTGAATAAGGCCCAGAGAGGTGGACATGGCACTCTACTTCCTCGATGCCAGGGTAGCTCTCAGAACCGCCCATCCCGCGAGGAGAGAACCTGACGGTGAGGGTAGATCTTGCCCAACAGCCGCTCCAGCTCGGCACGGCCTGGGATCCCGTTGAGCCTGCCTGCCCCCCTCTGTTCTTGCGCTGGCTCCGCCGCTGCTTGCTCCTGAGGGGTTACCTCTGCCTCAGAAGAAGGAGGAGGGGCCTCGGACACCCCTTGGACAGGGGCTGCGGGCAACTCTTGCACCCTCTCTGTCTCTTCTGGCTCTGTCTGGGTTACTCCAGTCGTCTCTTGCTCGCTTCGCCAGGTGGGATCCCCAAGTAGCGAGCCGGGAGGAATGACTGCCTGGCGGAGTATTGAACAGTTGAGCAGCGTGGCTTCCGAGCCAATGCAGGCATTTTCGCTGATGGTGCCTTGCCCAATCACCAGCACCCCCCTTCCCAAAGTAGCCCCCGCCTCCACAACCAGGGATCCCCCACAGGCGTGCAGGATAGAGCCCGCGCCAATACAGACGCCCCGCCCGATGTGGATACGGCAGCCGGGATTGGCGCGCAGCAGCACCCCTGGGCCGATGCTTGCCTCCTCCTCTATGTCTACCTCACCACTGACAACGTAGTGGGCTTTACCGCTCTGCGCAAGCCAGGCTTGGGACCTGAGGGAGGTGGGCAGAGTGGAAGCCAAGGTGCTTCTCATCGCTAGAGGGCTGGCTGGAAACCAACCCGGAACTCCTCAAGGGGTTTGGATAATCTGCTCCAGCACCCGCCGCTTAGATTTGGGGTCAATGCCCAGCAGGCGCACGTACTCGCCGCGATGTTCCTCTAGGCAGGCCTCCAAGGCTGCTACCACTTGGTCCAATTGCGTGGCTTCAATGGGGCTACAGCTTTGCCAAGAGGAGGTGCGAAAGCGGCGCTTGTCAGCGTGTTCAGTGCCGATGCGGTAGCCCTGGCTAAGTAGTTGCTGGACTTGCGACACCACCTCGCTACTAAGTCGCCTAGGGGTGGAGGGAGGGGAAACTGCAGCCACCGGCGCTCCTTGAGCTGCTGGCGCAGAAGTGGGCGGCTTGCCACTGGGGGTCTGGATGAGGCGCTCATAGACCCGCTTTTTCCCTTTGGGATCGATCCCCAGCAGGCGCACGTAGTGGCCCTGGTGCTCTGCCAGCGCCGCCCTCAGCTCGGCCAACACCTCTGGCCCACGGCTAGCGCGAAGGACCGGCCCGCTCTGCCAAGAGGAAGTTTTGAAGCGGCGCTCGTCGGCATATTCGTAGCCGATGCGGTAGCCCTGGGCCAGTAACCGGTGCACCTCTTCCTGCAGCTCCAAATCCGGGCTGCTGCTGTCCCCTGCCCCAGAAGCAGAAGTCGTGCTTGTCGCCGCGCCCGCCTCCGCCGGACTGCTGCCCACCTGACCTTTGGGGGTCTGAATCACCTTCTCTAGCACCCGCCGCTTGGCTTTGGGATCGATCCCCAACAGGCGCACGTACTCTCCCGCGTGCTCGGCTAGGGCTGCCCGCACAGCCGTTAGGATCTCCTGGACCGAGCCGCTGAAAGTACCCAAGGTCTGCCACGAAGAAGTGCGGTAGCGGCGAGCATCGGCCACTTCCAGGCCAACGCGGTACCCTTGGGCCACCAGGCTTTGGATCTCCTCCTCCAGACGCCATTCCCCCCTGCTGGAGCCTGGCATAGCCACCGAAAGGCGGCCAGAGGATCCCGAGGGGGTTGCGGGACCTTCTGGGGTTTGGATAATCTGCTCCAGCACCCGCCGCTTGGCTTTGGGATCGATCCCCAACAGGCGCACATACTCCCCGCGGTGGGCCGCTAGAAGAGCTTCCAGCGATTGCACCACCTCGGCCTCGTGGGTGCCGAGGATTGGGCCTTCGCTCTGCCAAGAGGAGACGCGGAAGCGGCGGGGATCAGCGTATTCCAGGCCCACCCGGTAGCCTTGGGCCAAGAGGGCGCGCACCTGCTCCACCACCTCTGGACTTAGAAGGGATCCGCTGCCGTTGTGCCCATTGGCAAGAGAGGAGGAAGAACCAGAAGCACGGGCTTGCATCAGCTCGTTGCGAATAGGAGCAATACAGACGAGGTTCTCGCTGCAGTGGTAGCCCTCCAGCAGGGCTTGGTTAATGCCGATAACGTGCTGAGCAAACTTGGCATCGCTATCTTGGACATCCGGCAGCCGGTCGGCCTCAGCTTGGTTGGTGATGATGGAGCCGGAGCGCACATATTTGCCCGGCGGGATCTCCACATCCTGGATGAGGCAGTGCAACATGATGATGCAGCCATCTCCCACCCGCGCATTGAACACGGTGGAGCGGAAGCCGATGAAGCAGTTGTTGCCTATATAGGCTGGCCCGTGGATCAAGGCCATGTGGGCAATGGAGGTGTTCTTGCCAATCCACACCGAGTAGGGCTGGCCATCTTCCCCAATGACCCGCCCTTGCTCCAGGCCGTGGATCACCACCCCATCCTGGATATTGGAGCCGTCGCCAATGTAGAAGGGGGATCCTTCATCGGCGCGGATGGAAGTTCCAGGGGCGATGAGCACCTGAGCGCCGACGCGCACATCCCCGATGAGATTGGAAAAGGAGTGGACGTAAGCAGAGGGATGAATGGTAGGCTCCGCCAAGCGACGTGACCAGGGCGTTGGCGGCGCAGCGTAGGTTTGAGCAGGCATAACCGTGAGCCTCTAGACCCAATCAAAGAGGAAAGGGAAGGATCCCAGCTAGCGTTGCTCGCGCTTGTTGTAGACGGAGCGACCGTCAATGCTAACGGTGTCAATAATGGCCATCACCACGGCATCCAGAGGGCGGGTTTCGTTTCCCCGCGGTTGGCGAGCCGCGCTACCTTGGCTGACCAGCACCCATTCCTCGGCGCCGGCTCCCACTGGGTCAGCAGCCACAGCATAGTCCGGCTGCGGCCGGCCTTCGAGATCGACATACTGCACCACCAGGAACTTCACGCCCGTCAGGCTGGGATCCTTCTGGGTGCTGGTGACGGTACCCCGTACAATCGCAATACGCATCTAGGGACGCGTGAAGGGACGAATGGCATTGACCCCTTCGCGGAACTGGGCCACATCCTCGGTGTAGCGAATGGGCAACACGTACTCCAGGTTTTCGTGGGGACGAGCAATGATGTGCCAGGAGAGCAGCTGGCCGCCGTTGACCCGCTTCACGGCTTCGATGCCGGCAGCTACCGAGGCCTGCACCTCAGAGACATCGCCCCGCACGATCACGGTGACGCGCCCACTGCTAATTTTCTCGTAGCCCACCAAGGTGACGCGCGCTGCCTTCACCATGGCGTCGGCCGCTTCCACTACCGCTGGGAAACCCAGCGTTTCAATCATTCCAACTGCGATGGCCATAGGGACTCCTTACGCTGAGATGGGTTAACCAGCTTCCGGGCTAGGTGCGAAACTGCTCCACCGCTTCGGTGTAGCGAATGGGCAGCACGTACTCCAGGTTTTCATGCGGCCGAGCAATGATGTGGTGGGAGAGAACCTCGCCACCGCTTACCCGCTTGGCAGATTCCAAACCGGCAGCTACTGAGGCCTGCACCTCGGAGACGTCACCCCGCACGATCACAGTGACGCGCCCGCTGCCAATTTTTTCGTAGCCCACCAGCGTGACACGCGCCGCCTTCACCATGGCGTCGGCTGCTTCTACTACTGCTGGAAACCCCCGCGTTTCAATCATTCCAACCGCAATAGGCATATCAACTCTCCACCCCTTTGAACGCCTAGTTCCTAAGCACCGTGAAGTTCAACCTAGCAGCCACTGTCTTGCCGATTGGCTTGCTGCTAGGATCTGGCTACTTCGTTGACCTCAAGTGAAGATCCTTCTGTCTCTGCCTCACCTGGTGATCCCTTCAGGAAAACCAACCCTGACTGACCTAGACGCTTCCTCCCCCCTTTTTGCCCAAGAAAGACCTGCTTAGCAACAGACCTCAGACTAGGTTGGGACGAGCCACTAGGAGTCATCGGGATTTCAAGGGAGCCATCGCGCAGGAAGGCAAAGCTGTCAACTCTGAGCTCAACCTATCCCTTGCTGAAATCATACAGAGAATTCGGCTGAGATAGCTCAGAGCGAGGATCCCCAACCTAAGCAGAATGATATCCCCAATCACCCCGAATAAAAATCAATATTCTTAATTGGAGTGATAGCTTTTATTAAGAAAGCACGACTGTTGTTAACTGTTAACAAACAGTTCTTGACACTCCTTCTCCTCAGAGTCACCAGCTTAGCCACTCTTTCCCTGACAGCGCAGCGAAGGGGGCACCTCCAGACTATGCGCTTCCAAGAGGTCGGCTTGGCTTAGCAGCTGCCTGGGGGATCCCTGAGCCCAGACGCGGCCTTGATCCAAAAGGATCACCCAATCGCACACCTCAAGGATCAGCTCCAGATCGTGGGAGGCCAGCAGAAAGGTGTGGCCTACTTGCTGGAAAAAGGCGATTAGCTGCCGTCGCGCCCGCAGATCCAGGTTAGCGGTCGGCTCGTCGTAGAGCACCAACTGGGGCTGCATCGCCAGGATCCCAGCGATGGCAATCAGACGCTTTTCGCCACTGGAGAGGCGGTGGGGTGGGCGATTGGCTAGATGCAGGGTGCCAGTCCTCTGCAGGGCTGACTGTACGGCGGCGATAATCTCCGCTTCAGGCCAACCGAGATTGCGCGGTCCAAAGGCCACATCCTCCGCCACAGAGGCGGCAAACAGTTGGTCATCGGGATCCTGAAACACTAGCCCCACCTCAGGCCGAAATTGGCCAGGTTGCAGCGGCTCCCCAAACAACGTAATCTGCCCAGCGCGGAGGGGCAAGAGACCCGCAAGAGCAAGGAACAGGGTAGTTTTGCCGGCACCATTGGGGCCGATAACCCCCACCCGCTGGCCAACTTCAACTCTGAGATCCACCCCTTGCAGAACCAGTGGGCAACCAGGGTAGGCGACCCACAACTGGCTAACCTCCACCGCTGGCCTTGTCTTCATCAGAAAAAAACGCGGCACGGCAGCCCCAGGATCTAGCCGCCCTCCAACGTAAGACGACTACACTACTATGCAGCAAACTCTGACCCTGGTCTGCAAGCTAGCCCCCCAGCGCAGGCAGCCAAGGCCAAAGTAAAAGGCCTAGGGTTAGCTTGCTAGGGACAAAGCTACCTTCACGCCCGCGGGATGGAGTTGGCTTTAGCCAAGGGAATAGTCTAGCGTTGCTCCAGATCCTTCTGGCGCCTCTGCATGGCGGCGGGGGTAAGCTGCAAGGTGGGCACGCTGGGGCTGCTTAGATCAATCTGGAGAATTTCCTCGGGCGTACACTCGCAGTAGCGGCCCAGATCCCGCATTTGGTTGAGGATTTGAATTTGCAAGGGCAGGCGGTCAGAAAGCGGCCCCAGATAAGCATTGCCCAGCTCAGTGTGTAGGGTAATCCCTCCGCCGGCGTGCCAATCCACTGCCCTGATTGGAACTTCAGACAGGTGCAGGGCTTCGAGCAGTGGCGCCCATTGCTCGGGTGGGTGGCTCTCCCAGCTCAGCACCTCCAACTCGGGCAAGGACTCAAGGAAACGGTAGGGATCCGGGGGCAGCCAGTTGCCCTCTCGATCCACCCAACCCGTTTGGTCGCCTCGGCGAGCACGGGCAATTAGCTGCCGTTCCTGCACCTGGACAACAACTCCCACTGGCAGCAACCGCCGCCGCACCTGGACGCTCTGGAAAGGGGAAGTCGGGGATCCCAGCAAGGCTTTTTCCAACGCTGCTGGCTGCACCTGCCAGATGTTTATCGGATAGGTCAGAGGCAATTGCCCCCGGATCCAGTCGGGATCCACCCAGTGGTTACCGCTGACCTGAATTTGCTCTGGTCGACGAATTTGCCAGTAGGGCCGCTGCAGGCTTTGCACCAGCAGTAGCAGGAGAGCTGTGGAACTGGCCAAGCGCCAGGATCCCTGCCAAAAACGGCGACGCCGCTCTTGGCGCAGAAGTTGCCGCCGTCGCAAAAGTTGCTCGCGGCTGGGCGGAGCAAGAGATACCACTGCCTCCCTCTTTCTTCCGGCAGGGAGCAACCTAACCGGCAATTTCCTCGACCTGATCAACCCGCAGCCAGATCGGAGGGGTGGGAACAGCTCCAAACTTAATCTGGATGTAGTCTCCCTTAATCTCCACCACTTCTCCAGCCGTGTCAAAGACGTAGTTGGGGATCATGGGATCACTGGCTTGGGCTTCCAAGCTGCCCTGCAGCTTCTCACGGATGGCTCTTACCAGGGTGCCTCGCTTGATTGCCATTGCCTTTCCCTTCGGTGCTGATTGATGGGTTGAATCTGGGCGCTAGTTCACTCGCGGCTAGCCTACTTTTTCCGTAAGCTGCGAGCCATCTCGCGGAACCTATCTAGGTCAGATCCTCCTCCGCGGCGTGAGGCCACTCCGCTGCCACTGTTGGAGGTGGGGGAGCCCTGTTCGGCAACAGGTTCAGGAGCTTTGCTTTTTTCTTCAGTCAACTTAACCTTGCTCAAGGAAGACACCTCCTCCACCACCTCTATCTTGCCGCCAGAGCCAAAGTCTTTGAAGGTGTGCTTCACAGTTCTAGGAGTGCGCATGTATTCGATGTTGCCAAGGGTCTTGGCCTCATCCGGGTCGAGAAAGAAGGTGTTGTCTTTCTTTTTGGCCGGCTGGGAAACCGTTTCTGATAAGCTCTGGGAAGCTGCTCGACCACGAGAGCCGAAAAAGCGCCTGAAGATGCCTACCATTGTCTTTTTGCCTGCGGTGCAAGGAAAGAGGAGCCAATCTCTAGAGGCTGGGTCAGTTAGCCACGGTTACGAAGGTAACGCCTGGCCCACCTCTGAAACCATGTTAAGCTAGCTTAGGCCAGTGCGCCTCCTACCTGCAGCAAGGATTGCTTACTCAAGCGCTCAAGCTGGGAGGACCTTCCCAGGAAAGGGCCTTTAACCCAACGGCCCCTTGAGGACAGCCAGCCCACTCTAGAGCCCTAGGGATCTCAGCGGCTGGTCCGTATGCTGCCAAAAAAACCGTTTTGGCTTTCTTCTAGAGATAGGCCTTAACTCTCGAAATCAGTTAAACAGCATTCGATCCAACTCAATCTGACAAAAGCTATCACTATTCAGTCCGTTGTTGAGGAAGTCCTACGAATCCGCCAATTTACCTCAAATAGCCTGCTGTGCAAGCGGCACTTTAGCATTGCTTTCCTGAACGAGGTTAGGCTTCGGGAAATTGCCCACCTCTGGCCCTAAAAACCTACAATACCAGTCTAGGTATAGGTGGTGGGTATCTGGGGGAGGCGGCGGATCCCTCTCAAGCCAAAGAGCTGCTACAAAGCCGCTGGGAAGAACCTTCACCTCTGCACCTAGTAGTGCATCTCCAGCTTGGGGACTCTGCCCAAGCTTAGGGCAGTGCTAATGGGGCAGGTCCAGATTTTGCCAGAAGCCTCTTGGAAGCTGGCCGTGAACGCAGGGGCAACCTGAGAGAAGAAGCACGGCCGCCCTACACGCGACATACTCCCGGCACTGATCCTGTAGGTAGGTGCAGCGTGGGCTTCTCGCTTTAACGGGGAGCTTTCGCAAGAGCCGTCAGCGAGCAGACCCGGGATGTCCCCCCGCGTAGTTTAACTGATTCTGGTTCTGGCAAAAAAGATGCTTTCCATGCTTAAAGATGCCTAAAGTTGGGTTAAGATAGAGCTGTCACTCCTCCTGCATGACCAGGCACAGCTTGGAAAGCGGTGGCCAAGCAGCAGAAGAGTAGGTGCTGTTACGTTTTGAGAGAGATCCATGTTGTTTGTTTTTAACCTGGCAAAGCGTCTACAGCTTGTTCTCCTCACCCTTGTGCTCGGGATGGCTGCAGGGGCGTTTTTGTCCAACCCTGCTGCTGCTGAAACCTACACGGTCAAAATGGGCTCCGATAAGGCCCAGCTCATTTACGATCCCCCTGTCCTCACCATCCAGCAAGGGGATACTGTTCGGTGGGTCAACAACAAGGTCTATCCCCACAACGTTGTTTTCGACAAAGTACCCGGTGGCGATGCGGCCCTGGCAGCCAAGCTCTCCCACAAGGCCCTGCTCACTGCTCCCAGCCAAGTGGTCGAGACGGCCTTTGTCGATGTCCCGCCGGGCGAGTACACCTACTACTGCACGCCCCATCGGGGAGCCGGAATGGTTGGCAAGATCATTGTCAAGGGGTAAATCGAACTGTAGGCTAGCAACCCCGACTTCGGCTTGCTGGGGCGGAGCCCTACCCGTAGTAGCATAGAAAAAAAGCTAGCCCTCTCAAAGATGAGGGGGCTTTTTTGCGAAGAGAAGTCTAGCCAGCTTGCTCTTGGGCTGGACAGGCCCTAGCCCCTAACTGTAGTCTCCAGACGGGTTCCCCATGACCACCCCTGTCAAAAGCTACCTGCTCCTAGCGGTTTCCTGCGTCAGCGCCATTGCCGCTGTGGGCTCAATCTTCGAGTTGGCTTCTGGTGAGCCGGACTTTGGCGTTGGCCCCACTAGCATCATCTTGATCGTGGCCGCTCCCCTAGCCGTTTGGCTGTTCCAAGGAGCAGTTGAGGCGGCGCGGGCTGCCAACGCCGGCAAGAGGGGCAAGAAGAGAAAATGAGCAGGTAGAGGTGGGACTCAGCAGGTTTGTTGCAAAGAAACCCGTGATTCTATCTCAGTTTCTGCCGGCTGATGAAACTCAGGCAGCAGCTCTCGTTTTTGCACCGTTCCAAGGGCTGCTTCCAGCTCCGCAGTCGCTAGCGTACAACTGGAGCCGTTACCGTTTAGCACGGTCTCCGTTACCTGCCCATTTTTGTCGATCCGATACTCGATCTTGACGTACTCGGGCATCTGCCTGCTCAACAACCCTTTTCCTCCTCCCCATTGTATTGGCTCCATGGCCTCGGTGCGTCCCCCCTTGCAAGCTGCCAAAAGAGATCCCGGCATCCGCCGCGATCTGAGATTGGGTGTGGGGGCGCTGCTGGGCGTGGTCCTCATCGGCACTCTCTGGTACCACGGGGTGGAGCAGTGGCCGTGGGTGGAAGCCTTTTACATGAGCGTCATCACCCTAACCACTGTAGGCTTTATGGAGGTGAGGCCGCTTGGGGATCGGGGACGCTTGTTCACAGCGGCCTTGATCCTGATGGGGGTCTTGAGCATCGGGTTTATGGTGAATCGCTTTACGGAGGCCCTCATCCAAGGGCATTTTCAGGAAGGGATCCGGCGGCGGAAGTGGAAGAGACAAATGGAAGCGCTGAACAACCACTACATCGTTTGCGGTTTTGGGCGTATTGGGCGGCAGGTGGCCCAAGAGTTGCAGGCAGAGGGGGTGCCGTTTTTGGTGATCGATCAATCTGCCGAAGCTATTCAGGTGGCGCAAGAGCTGGGATACATCGCTCTCCAGGGAGACAGCACCCTCGATGACACCTTGCTGGCGGCGCGGGTGCAGCGGGCCGAGGGGCTGATCGCCGCACTCTCCACCGATGCCGAGAACCTCTATGTGGTGCTGTCGGCCCGCACCCTGAACCCTCGCATCCGCACCGTTGCCCGCGCCAACACGGAAGAGGCTTTGCAAAAGCTGCAGCGGGCAGGTGTCACCCACGCTATTTCCCCCTTCATTACGGGCGGAAAGCGGATGGCAGCAGCTGCCTTGCGCCCCCGCGTGGTGGACTTTGTGGATGGGATCCTGTCCGGTCGGGATCGTACCTTTTACCTAGAGGAGTACGAGCTGGTGGCTCAAGAATGCCCCTATGTTGGCCAAACCTTGGGGGCAGCCAATTTGCGAGCCCGATCTGGCGCTTTGGTGGTGGCGATTCGGCGAGCCGATGGCCAGCTTATTGGCGGACCCACCAGCGACACCTTGCTGCAGCCAGGGGATCTGCTGCTGTGTATGGGCACGGCCGAGCAGTTGCGCCGCCTGGGCCAGTTGCTCTATCCCCGCCCCTAGGTGGAGCCGGCTAAATGCGCCTGAGGATGCTGGAACCGTGGGAATCGGTGCCACAGGTTTTCAAGAGTCCGTAGGTCTGGGCCAACTCCTCCCCAATCGCCGTCTCTTCTGGGCTGGGAGTCCAAGGTTCCGGATTTTTGTAAGCGTAGTAGACTTCGAGACCGTCAATTCCTAGAGCTGCTGCTGCCGGGACGAGGACTTCTGCAGGCAGCCAGTAGCGAAAGGGATGGGCCAATACCGCCAACCCTCCTGCTGCTTGAATGGCCCCAATGGCCTCAGCAGCACCTAGGCCGGGCACTTGCTCGCCTTGGATGTAAGGCTCCAAAACAGGGTCAGCAGGATCAAACCCGTAGCCAAGAATATGCACCTCGCAGCCCAGCAAGTTGGCTGTAATCTCGATCCCCGGCCACAGGATGGGATCATCGGGGCGATCCAGGTGGGCGCGGGCCTGTTGGTAGCCCTTCAGGGTGTGGTGATCGGTGATGGCCAGCCCCTGGAGGCCATGCCGGCGCGCCTGCTCCGCCAGTTCCACCGGATCCATTTGCCCATCCGAACAGCGGGTGTGCAGGTGAAAGTTGTACTGCCAGGGACAAGAAAGGGGGCCGATCCCTTGCAGCACTCGCCGCAACTCTGCTGCCGAAGCAGTTTGACAGGGATCCCGTTGCAAACTAATCAGCATGACAGCCCTTGAGTCTCAACCAGGCATCTCTCCAGAGAAGTAAACTTTGGAGTTTTATCTTTTGTTAAGCAGGTTCACCCATTCTAGCCAGGGCAAGGGAGGGTCGCTAGGTGTCAAGAGCTACAGAATGGGCCAGGGATCCCTAGGGGTTGGCCAAGATCTCTTCGGCCGCTTTGAGAGCTGCTCCAGGAGAGAAGTCGCTGTAGCCCAGGGTGTGCAGGGTCGATTCCAGAGCAGCCAGGGTTGTGAGAATGTCGCGCTCGCTCACGAAGCCCAGGTGGCCGATGCGGAAGATCTTGCCCTTGAGGTGATCTTGGCCAGCAGCAAGGGCAATGTCGAAGTGTTTCTTCAGGGTGCTGCGGAGGGTGTCGGCGTTGATCCCTTCCGGAGCCAGCACGGCTGTTACCGAGGGGCTGGCTGCTGACTCGGGGTTGACCAAAAGCTTCAGCCCCAGGGCCTTGACACCGGCGCGGGTGGCCTGGGCCAAGCGGGCATGGCGGCGGTAGATGGCCTCCAATCCTTCGGCCCGCATTAGGCGCAGGGTAACCTGTAGGGCGTAAAACAGGTTCACTGCCGGCGTAAAGGGAGTGGTGCCTTGGCGCAGGGCTTTTTGGGCAAGCTTAAAGCTCCAGTAGTACTTGGGAAAGCGAGAGCGCTCGGCAGCAGCCATGGCCCGCGGGCTAACAGCTACAAACCCCAGCCCTGGCGGGATCATGTAGCCCTTCTGTGATCCAGAGGCCACCACATCCAAGCCCCACTCGTCCATGGGCACCGGCATGGCTCCCAAACTGGTGACGGCATCCACAATTACCAAGGCTTCCCCATGCTCGCGGGCGGCAGCCGCAATGGCCTGCACATCGTTGGCCACGCCGCTAGAGGTTTCTGAATGGGTGAGGATGACCGCCTTGATGGTCTTCTCCCGGTCAGCAGCCAGCTTCTCCTGGAAGACTTCGACGGGATAGGGCACGCCCCAGGGGGTTTCTATCCGCTCGCACTGCAGGCCAAATTGCTCCGACATCTCGGCCCAGCGCTCGCCAAACTTGCCGTTGACCCCTACCAAGACGCGATCCCCAGGGCTGAGGGTGTTGAGGATCCCGGCTTCCATCGCCCCGGTACCGCTGGAGGCAAAGACAAACACATCGGAAGTAGTCTGGTGCAGCCAGCGCAGCCCATCCGTCACCTCTTCCAAAATGGCGGTGAACTCTTTGCTGCGGTGCTCGATGGGCCCCCGCGCCATGGCCAGCAGCGCACTCTCGGGAACGGGAGTGGGGCCCGGGATCATCAACATTAACTTGTCTTTCATGCGTGTCCCGCTGGGGATGTCAGCTTCAAGAGGTGGCGGCCAGATTCGAACTGGCGCATAGAGGTTTTGCAGACCTCTGCCTTACCACTTGGCTACGCCACCCTACTGCTCATAGATTATCGTAATCCGAAAAGGGGATCCCTCTTCCACTTGCCGTCGTCAATGGTAGCAGCTCTCGGTTCGGCCATACTTATTTTCGCCGGCAACTGCCCGAAAACGTTGCCAAACCGAAAGGCGGCTCAAGCTTCCCCGACGGCTGCAGTTGAATCCTCGGCATCTCAGGGTGTTTTAAGTCTTACCCAAGGGGTAGCCGCGGGGGGTGATTAGCCACCTGCCGTAGCGAAAGGTCTGCGAGTTGCCGATCAAGACCAGGGTGAACATATCCACCGCCTCGGGATCTACCTCCCCCAGCGTGGTGAGGTGGAGGGTCTCGCCGGGGCGGTAGAGGTTGCGGGCCACTGCCACCGGGGTATGGGCAGAGCGGGCTCGGCGAAAGATCTGCAGCGCCTTGAGAAAGGGATCCAAGCGCTGCCGCGAGCGAGGGTTATACAGAGCTACCACAAAGTCGGTCTGGGCAGCCGCCTGCAGGCGTTGCTCGATGGCCGGCCAGGGAGTGAGCCGATCCGAGAGGGAGATGGCGCAAAAGTCCTGCATCAGGGGTGCCCCTAGCCGGGCAGCAGCAGCCTGAAGCGCAGAGATCCCCGGCAGCACCTCCAGAGAGGGGCGGATCCCATCCCAACCAGCACGGGCCAGGCACTCCAGCACCAGACCGGCCATGCCGTAGATCCCCGCATCTCCCGAAGAGATCACCGCCACCTGCAGCCCCTGCTGGGCCAGGGCAATGGCTCGCTGCGCTCGCTGCACCTCCTGCGTGATGGGAAAGGCTTCGCAAATCTGGCCGGGGCGCAGGAGGGGCGCCACCAAGTCCAGGTAGAGCTGGTAGCCGATTACCGCGTCGGCTTGGGCCAAAGCCAGCCGGGCAGCCAGCGTCAATTGGGCGGGATCCCCAGGGCCGGTGCCAATCAGCCACAGGTGGCCGGCGCGAGGCGAATACTCTCGGGCAGCGCGAGCAATGGCTAGGGTACAAGCTCCCTCGCTTTCGGAGGCAAAGACCTGCTTGGGGCAGAGGAGAGTAGCTCTCGCTGGGGCTGGATCGCTATCCCCTGAGCAGCGCTGGGCCGCCAAAAGGGCAGCCGCCTCCGCTACCGAAGGGGTGCCCACCGCCTGTTGCACCGCCTCCGAAGGGTGGGGAACCGGGATCCCCGCCAGGGCCTCGGCCGAGAAAAACTGAATGGGCCAGCCGTAGGCTTGGGCCAGCTCCACAAGTCCCGCCTCATCCCGTTTCAGCTCTAGGGTCGCCAAGCCGGCAATGGCCTCGAAAGCCAGCCCCTGGCTCTGCAACAGGCGCCGCAGGGATCCCTCCAGCCAGGCGCGGCTAGTGCCCCGCTCGCAGCCCACCCCCAACCACAGCACCCGCGGATGCCAGTGAACGGTGGGGATCTTGTCCAAAGAAGTTGAATACTCGCTGATCCGGATCTGGGCCACCGCCTGGCTAGGAGCAGTGCTCAAGAGAGGGTGATCTGCCGGCCAAGCCCGCCGCCAGAGCTGCGTGCCACAGGTTTGCTCAACGGCCACTGGCTCTCCTCGCGCCAAAGCAGCAGCCACCTCGTTCCAATCGCCAGCGCCCCGCCGCCAACCGTAGGGATCCCCCAACAAATCCACAGGCGGGATCCCCAGCCCCTCCGAGGCGGAGGTGAGGACGGGCTCGGCTCCCAAAGCAGCCGCCACCCGCCGCGCTAAGGCATCAGCTCCCCCCACATGTCCGCCACAGAGGCTGACGGCCCAGCGGCCAGCTTCGTCCACTACCACCACCGCCGGATCCCGGTATTTGTCCTGCAAGAGGGGAGCAATGAGCCGCACCACTGACCCAACGGGCAAGACAAAGATACAGCCCTGCACCTGCGGCCAGCTCTGGGCCACTGCTGCCGCTAGGGATCCGGGTAGGGGATCCCCGTAAGCTTGCCAGGGCGGAGGCAGGGGCTCTCCTTGGGAGTTGGCCTTGCTCCAGCAGATCCACTCCTCCGGCAGCAGCGACAGCAAAGGCTGGGCCAACTGGCGACCGCGGGGAGTAGGGGCAAACAGGGCAAGCTTCATCACCTGGGAGGGGAGAGTCCTATACTGGACTATAGAGTCACCCACGGACAGTGCCGATGTTGGGCCCCCTTGGACTGCTGCTGCCCCTCATTCCGCTGGAGGCTTTGCTTTCCACAAAGGGGCTAATGTTCTTACTGCTTTCAGCCTATGGCGGGGCGATGTGGACATTTTTGAGCGGCGCACCGCGGGTCTACACCATCATCGTGCCCGATCTGGAGCAGGCAAGGGGGTTCTACGAGAAGGTGTTGAAGCTGCCGGAGGCGGAGCTGCCGCTGCAGTACTACTACGGCTATGAGCAAAGCGTCGTCAGCTCTAGCCTGGGCTCCGTCTACTTCCCGGGGGATCTTGGCCTTGGCTCCCGCCTTGACGCCAAGGGCCAGTCTGCCTCGAAAACCCTCGATACCTCTGGCCTTTGGTACCAGCTCTCTGACGCAGTGCAGCTGCACGTGATCCCTGGCTCTACGGATCCCTATGCGGCTACATCCTCCAGGCCTTTGTCAACCTACGGGACAACGGCAGGCCGCAGCGGCAGCGCTCGCTATCGCCACGCCAGCTATGAGCGGGAGGCCCTCAAGGCCCTCCTGAGGCGGATTAACAAACAAGGGATCCGCAACAGTGTCCGCTCCGAGAAGCCCTTGGTTTTCTGGGTGCGGGATCCGCAAGGCCAAATCATCGAATTTGCCGAGCTGAGGAGCTGAGGCAATCCTGGTACCATAACAGCAACAGCTAAGGAAACGCCGATGAAAGCAACGCAACGGGTGCTGCTGGTGGGCTTGGCCTTGCTTTGCCTGTGGGCAGGGGTTGGACTGCCAGCAACAGCTCTGTCCCGAGCCAAGGACAATCCGGTAGTTACCGCCCTATCCCAAGCTAAGGATTTCGTCACCACCGAGTCGGGCTTGCAGTACTACGACATTGTGGAAGGGACAGGGCCTTCCCCGCAGCCAGGGCAAAAGGTGGTGGTGAACTACGTGGGCAAACTTCAGGATGGTACGGTCTTCGATAGCTCCTACAGGCGCAATCAACCCTTTACCTTTACCTACGGGGCAGGGCAGGTGATCCCTGGCTGGGAAGAAGGTCTGGCCACGATGCGCGTGGGGGGTAAGCGGTACTTGCGCATCCCGCCGGAGTTGGCCTACGGCAGCCGCGGCGCTGGCGGCGTGATCCCTCCCAACGCCACCCTGGACTTTGAGGTGGAGTTGCTGGCCATCCAGTAATCTCGTTGGGCCTGTGCAGCAACTTTCTCTCCCTCAGCTTCCTGCCGCTACAGCAGATCCTGCCTCAGCAAAGGCCTATCTGCGCCAGCACTTTCGCCAGCTACGGCAGGGGTTGGATCGAGCTCTTATCAGCCAAAAGATCGTGGCTCATTTGGCCTCTTGTCCCCAAATCCTGGCCGCCAAAGCCATCCTGGCTTATGTGGCTTTCGGCTCAGAGGTGGATCTGGGATCCCTATTTGTCCTTTTTCCAGAGAAGCAGTGGGGGATCCCTCGCTGCTTGCCCCAGCGGCAGTTGCGCTGGCACCGCTACAATCTGGCTGAGCTAGTCCCCAACCGCTGGGGTTTGCTGGAACCCTCCCCCACCAGCCCCGTTGTCGACCCGGGCGAGGCGGATTTAATCCTCGTGCCTGCCCTGGCCTGCGATCGCTGGGGGAGGCGCTTAGGCTACGGAGGAGGATACTATGACTGGTTTCTGGCCTCCCTACCAAATCCCACCGTGCCCAAGTGGGGCATTGTCCCGCAGGCCTGTCTGCTGGAGCAGCCCCTCCCCTGCGATCCCTGGGATCAGCGCCTGGACGGGATCCAAACCGAAGAGGGGTTTTACCCAGCAAGGAATCCCCTAGACTAAGGGGGTAGGCCTTGGAGGAGAGAGCATGAGCCAAGTTTGGGAGCACAGGCAGCGTCTAGCCCAAAGGTTCTCTTCCCTTGCTTGGAGTCTGGCTTGGGTGGTCTTGGCGGCGCTCCTAGCGGGTTTTGGGAAGATCCCGCTGCAACTTAAGGATCTCCACGTCACCTCCTGCCCCGATACCCCTGAATACACCAACCTGGTAACCAGCAACGGCAACCCCATACCGGCCAGGTGCCTGTTTATCGAGGGCACAGTTGTCAACCGCTCCAAGAATACCGTGCTGAATGCCGACGTCTTTGGTCGCCTCTATGATGCCAACGGCAACGAAGTTCTGCCGGAGCGCACCCGCCTGGGGGCAATTGCCGAAGTTCCTCCTGGGGAAAGCCCCTTCTCCATTCGCATCTCCGTGCCCGTGACCAGCCCCCTGCCCTTGACCCTGGAGCAATTTAAGGCCAGCGGCTTCAGCGGCACCGTGCGCCGTTAGCCTTAAAGCTGACGGGTAAACTCCACCTGGGCTGGGCGCCCTGGAAGATGGAGCTGGGCAACCACCGGCGGGGTTTGGGCAATGAGGCGGCCCCGGCGGAAAACATACAGACAGGGTGGCTTGAGGCGAATGGCTTCGACGGCATCGGCAGCTTGGAGCACCACCAAATCGGCGCGGCAGCCGGGCTGGAGCCCGTAGCCCTCCAGGCCCAGCAGGCGGGCTGGGTTTTCGGTTACCGCTAGGAAGCACTGCCGCATCTGCTCATAGCCTGTCATCTGGGCAGCGTGGACGGCCATGTGGGCCACTTCCAGCATGTTGCCGCTGCCCAAAGGGTACCAGGGATCCATCACACAGTCCTGGCCAAAAGCCACCGTCAGCCCGGCGGCCATCAGCTCCGGCACTCGCGTCAGCCCCCGCCGCTTGGGGTAGGTGTCCTGGCGGCCCTGCAGCACCAGGTTGACCAGCGGGTTGGCGACCACTCCCAGCTCTGCCTCGGCCATTAGGGGGATTAGCTTGCTCACGTAGGCGTTGTCCATCGAGTGCATCGAGGTGAGGTGGGAGGCCGTCACTCGACCCTGCAGGCCCAGCCGCAGCGTCTCATAGGCCAAGGTCTCGACGTGGCGGGAGAGGGGGTCGTCTGTTTCGTCGCAGTGCAGATCCACCCGGAGGCCCCGCGCGGCTGCAATCTCGCACAGAGCCCGCACTGAAGCAGCTCCTTCGGCCATCGTCCGCTCGAAGTGGGGGATCCCACCCACCACCTCCACCCCCAAATCCAGAGCCTTCTCCAAAAGCTGCACCGCCCCCGGCGAGCGGTAGTAGCCATCTTGGGGAAAGGCCACCAGTTGCAAATCCAGGTAGGGGGACACTTTTTGCTTGACCTCCAGCAAGGCCCGCACCGCCAACAAGTTGGGATCGCACACGTCCACATGGGCGCGGATGGCTAGGATCCCGCGCGCCACTGCCCAGTCGCAGTAGGTTAGAGCCCGCTCGATGACCGCCTCCGGAGTTAGCAGTGGCTTCAACTCTCCCCAGAGGGCGATCCCTTCCAGCAAGGTGCCCGATTGGTTGACACGCGGGATCCCGTAGGTGAGGGCAGCATCCAGGTGAAAGTGGGCATCCACAAAGGGGGGCGACACCAAGCGGCCGCTCACATCGATCTCCTGGGGAGCAGTAGCCTGCAGATTTGCCTCCAGGGCAACGATGCGCTCCCCCTCGATGCCGATGTCGATTCCCTTACGGCCATCTGGCAAATTGGCCCGGCGCAAAATCCAATCCATCCACCTCTTCCAAACCCGGCTTGACCATTTTCTCGCCAGCGGTAGCTACCTCAATGGCAAGCTCGATACAGGGATTCCAGCTTGGGCAGGTAAGGCAGGAGTCCAGGAAGCGGCGCACGATGTCTGACCGCCCATGCAGCAACAAGAAGGCCATCACCGGCACGTTGTTGCGGATAAACACCTCGTGATGGTTGAGGTCGGGGCTGGATCCCACCACCTTCAGTTAGCCGTCTACATAGGCACGAGCCTTCTGGGGGATTGCCGCCAACGCGCCGTTCGGCTTGTCCTGGTAGTTAACCTTTGCAGAGGATCTGGGGCCCCGTCGCCACGCCCCCATTGGCCCTGGGCCGGCGGCTCTCCCTCCCAGGCGGCTCGGACAAAGCGTGTATGGTAGATAAAAGCCTGTTTTCGGGTATTTCCTCGTCCCTATGCCCAGGGTTAGCGCCTCTCGCCAGCAGACCGACCTTGGTTTGAGCCTTGCCCAGGCCAAGGGGCTAAAACCCTATCAGCGCAAGCAACTGCAACGTCTTTACCAACTGCGACTGCCCCCCAATCGGCTGGTGACGGTGGAGTTTGCCCAAAGGCTGGGAGCCCTCACTCAAGATCTGGAAAGCCAGCCCATCAGTGTTTACCTCAATCGGCGGGGCCAAGTGATTCGCGTGGGGCTGGGATCCCCTTTTGAAACGCAGATCCCGGCTTGGGAGCTGCCGCGCCAGGGGGCGGAGCGCCTGTCCGGGATCCGCTGCATCACCACCCAAGTGGGCCCAGGGGGTCCTAGCCAAAAAGCGCTGACAGCTATGGCTCTCCAGCGGCTGGATGCCCTCATTACCCTCTCGGTCTCTCCCCTAGAGGGACGGCTGCGCCGCGGCGGAGGGGCCACGGGCTTTGTCAAGTGCGCCTACCTGGCCCATCTGGTGCCGGAGGAAGGGCGCCGTTGGCAGGTTTCTGAGCCTTTGCCCTTGGGGATCCTGGCAGAACAAGATCTGCAGGAGCTGGTGACGGAGCTAGAAGATGGCTTTCGGCGCCAAGCAACTGCCCGCCAGGTGGATCCCAAGCAGGAGCGGGCCATCCTAGTGGGGCTGCAGGGGCCGGGCCAAAGCTACGAGGATCTCATGGACGCCTTGGCGGAACTGGGCCGCTTGGTGGAGAGCGCCGGCGGACAGGTGCTCCAAACTATCTGGCAGCGGCGGGAGAGCCCCGATTCTGCCACGGTCATCGGCTCGGGTAAAGTCCAGGAGTTGGCCTTGCTGGTGCAGGATTTGGGGGCCAACCTGGTGGTGTTCGACCGCGAGCTCACCCCCAGCCAGGTGCGCAACCTAGAGGAGACCCTGGGGGTGCGAGTGGTGGATCGCAGCGAGGTGATCCTGGATATCTTTGCCCAGCGGGCCAGAACCCGGGCCGGGAAGTTGCAGGTGGAGCTGGCACAACTGCAGTATCTGCTGCCCCGCTTGGCTGGTCGCGGTCGCACCATGTCGCGGTTGGGAGGTGGAATTGGCACGCGGGGGCCGGGGGAAACCCAGTTGGAAACGGAGCGGCGGGCCATCCAGCGGCGCATCAGCAAGCTGCGGCAGGAAGTGGAAGAGCTGCGCCGCCACCGCCAGCGGCTGCGCCAACGGCGGGAGGGATCCCAAATTCCTGTGGTGGCCCTGGTGGGCTACACCAACGCTGGTAAATCTACCCTTCTCAACGCCCTCACCCACGCCCAGGTCTACGTGGCTGACCAACTCTTTGCCACCCTGGATCCCACCACGCGGCGGCTGGAGCTGCCCGGTCAGCAGGCGGTGCTCTTGACCGACACCGTGGGATTTTTAACTGAGCTGCCTGAGCAATTGGTAGAGGCATTCCAGGCCACGCTGGAGGAGGTGACGGAGGCCGATGCCCTGCTGCACGTGGTGGATCTCTCCCACCCCAACTGGGAAGGGCAAATCGAGGCGGTGGAAAAATTGCTGGACCAGATGCCCCTGACCACCGGTCCCCGACAATTGGTGTTCAACAAAATTGACCGCCTGGATCCCGAGTGGGTGGAAGATGTCCGCCTGCTCTACCCCAAGGCTTTGTTTGTTTCCGCTGCCACTGGCCAAAACCTGGATCAGTTGCGCCACACCTTGGCCCAGTTTGCGGCTGCCTTTGGCTCCGGCTCCTTGGCGGCAGATCCCTGAAGCATTCCATTAGAAAATCCAAACTTGCCGGCTGTCCTCTCCCTTCCCCCTGCCTCAACATTCAGTTACATTGCAATTAGGTTCAGTTACACGCCAAGTTGCCGTCTGGCAGAGGGGGAGGACATGGCCGCTATGGCAGTTGCACCGCGCTTGGCGCATCTCACACTGCAGACGCTGCCTATTGGCGCCGATACCCTTGCCATCCGCTCCCAGGACTGGGATCGGGATCGGTTTGACATCGAGTTTGCCCTGGAAAATGGCACCACCTATAACTCCTTTTTGATCCGCGGCGAGAAGGTGGCCCTCATTGACACCTCCCACGAGAAGTTTCGGCAGTTGTACTTGGATCTGCTGCGAGGCCTCCTGGATCCCGCCACAATCGACTACCTGGTGGTCAGCCACACCGAGCCAGATCACAGCGGCCTAGTGGGGGACCTGTTGGAGCTGGCGCCCCAGCTGACGGTGGTGGCCTCTAAAGTGGCCGTGCAGTTTCTAGAAAACCTGGTGCATCGGCCCTTCCGGCACCTGGTGGTGAAGCAGGGGGATCGCCTGGATCTGGGCAAGGGGCATGTCCTGGAGTTCATCTCGGCTCCCAACCTGCACTGGCCCGACACCATCCTCACCTACGACCACGGCACCCAGATCCTCTACACCTGCGACGTCTTTGGGATGCACTACTGCGACGACTTGGCTTGGGATGAGCATCCCCACCTGCTGCAGGCCGACTTTAAGCTCTACTACGACTGCCTCATGGCGCCCAACGCCCGCTCCGTGCTCTCGGCTCTCAAGCGCATGGAAGCCCTACCTCCCATTGCGGCCATCGCCACCGGCCACGGCCCCCTACTGCGGCATCACTTGTCTAAGTGGGTAGAGCACTACCGCCGCTGGAGTCTAGAGCAGGCCAAAGCCGAACGGCTGGTGGCTGTCTTTTACCTGTCGGGATATGGCCAGGCGGAAACGTTGGCTCAAGCCATTGCCCGCGGGATCCAAAAAACCGGCGTTGCCGTAGAGCTGGCGGATCTGCGGCTGCTGGATGCCCATGAGGTGCGGGAGCTAACCAGCTTGGCTGCCGGTGTGGTGATCGGCATGCCCCCCCAATCGGGGCCCGAGGCAGCCACCACGCAGATGCTGCTGAAAACTCTCCTGGCTGCTGCCCACGGCAAGCAGGGCTTTGGCCTGTTTGAGTCGGGGGGAGAAGACGACGAGTCGGTCTACCTCTGCCGCAACACTTTGCAGGAGCTGGGTGCCAAGGAAGTGTTTCCGCCCATCCTCCTCAAGCAGCCTGTGAACGAAACCCTGCTGCAGCTGGCGGAAGAGGCTGGCACCGACCTAGGGCAATGGCTGACCCGGGATCGCAGCATTCAGCAAATGAAAGCCCTAGATGCTGACCTGGATCGCGCTCTGGGTCGCATCAGCAATGGCCTTTACATCCTCACCGCCCGCAAAGGGCAGGCCACTAGCGCCATGCTCGCCTCCTGGGTAGCCCAGGCCAGCTCTGATCCGCCGGGGATCAGCGTTGCGGTGGCCAAGGATCGGGCCATTGAGTCTTTCCTGCAAGTGGGAGACACCTTTGTCCTCAACGTGCTGCAGGAGGGCCATCACCAGTCCCTGATGCGCCACTTCCTCAAGCGGTTTCCTCCAGGGGCCGACCGCTTTGCTGGCGTCAAGACCTACCCTGCCGCCAACGGATCCCCTATCCTTGCCGATGCCTTGGCCTACCTAGAGTGCCGCGTGGCCAGCCGCCTAGAAACCAGTGACCACTGGGTGGTCTACAGCATCCTTGAGGCAGGACGGGTCTCCAGTCCTGAGGGCCTCACTGCGGTGCACCACCGAAAGGTGGGGAATCACTACTGATCGTCAATAAGACAGCCGATACCCTAGACCGCTGGGATGCAAGACAAAAGAGCTGTCTTGTCCCAAGGGAATCCCCTCTGCCTTGAGCGGAAAAGGCAGCTTTGGGGCTTCTTGCTCTGCTTGTTGGGCTAGGCGGTAGAAGCTGCTACCCGCAGAGGGAAGGGCAGAAGGTGCATGCTGCTGTTGCCAGCGCTGGTAGGGGTTGAGCTGGGCTTCCTCCAAGCTGAGATCCAGGGAGGCGGCGAGGGAAGACAGGGGCAAAGCGGCCACCTGCTCGGGATAAGCCCACCCTCTCAGCCCAAACGCTACAGCTAGAAGGCAACTGATCCTCCAAAAACCACTGAAATGCCGGAAATGTTGCATAACTAGACGCCCTGCTGCACTCCAAGAAGGCAGCTCCCAGCTTGCCAAGACGAAACCTAGAAAGGTGTGACCAAGATCCCAGGGCGTTTGTGATCTTGGCTTATCCAGGGCTAGGTTTACCTGGGCGATCCCCACGGCCAGGTTGCGTGTAGGCCTGCCAGGCTAGATCCAAAAGTCCATCCAACACCGCCGCTGCTACAGCGGGACCGCCTTTACGTCCCTCGGTGCGGATGTGGGGTACCATCGAATCGGCCAGCTCCTGCTTGGCTTTCACCACGTTCACAAACCCAGCCGGCGTCGCGATCACGAGGGCGGGGGCTACTTCCTTCGCTGTAATCAGTTGCACTAGGGTGGTGAGGGCAGTCTGGGACTGGCCGATGACAAAGATGGCCTCCGGGTAGCGCTGAGCCAGGGTCTGCAGGCCCCAGGCAGAGCGGGTCTTGTCCTTCTGGGGGCGGGTGACAGCTTCGCTGCCGCAGTAGATGGGGTTGGAAAAGGTGTTCTGCACAGCCCGCGCAATGCCCACCTGCACCATTGGCTCGTCCACCACGATGGTGGTGCGCGCTGCCAGGGCTGCCGCCCCTGCTTGCAGAGCCTCGTTGGCAAACCGGATGAGGTGGAGATACTCGAAGTCTGCGGTAGCGTAAATTACCCGACGCACCACCTCGTATTCGGCAGGAGAAAGCCCATGCTTGCCCACCTCTTGGTCGATAATCATCAGGCTTTCCGCATCGGTGACATGCCACTCCATTGGCTTTAGACCTCACCCGCCGGCTACCCTTAACAGCAGCATTGTATCTTTGACGTCCTCCCCTGCCTCCTGCTTAAAGGCGGGGCCTCCACAGAGCTAGAGGTGCTTGTCTCTCCAGCCCCGCTAAGTGCCCTTGGGTAAACTCTCTGCCAGCCGATGCCCGCAGTTGGCAAAATTTGCCCTCTACAGCGCTTGCCCAAGCGCGTTCGACACCGGTTGACACGTCTGCACCTTCTCGCCCTGGCAGCGCGGAGCGCTCTATAAAGCCCCCCATTGGCGGCAAAACCGTCGTCTAGCCGGGAGGCCAGCCCATGGGTCGACCGCCGAGAACGTGAATGTGGAGATGAAAGACAGTTTGGCCACCGTCTTCTCCGTCGTTGATGACCAAGCGGTAGCCTTTGTCTAGGCCAGCTGCAGCAGCCACCCGTTGGGCTGTCAACAGTAGGTGCCCCAACAGCGCCTCATGCTCAGGTTTGGCCTGGGAAATCCGGGGAATGGGCTCCTTGGGCACCACCAGGATGTGGACAGGGGCCTGGGGAGCAATGTCTTTGAAAGCAATTGCCCTCTCGTCTTCGTAGACAATTTGGGCGGGGATCTCCCTACGGATGATCTTGCTGAAAACCGTGTCGCTCATGGGTGGTGACAAACAAGTTCTGCCCTTAGCCTACCTGTTTGTGACTCTAAACTGCCGTGGCTGCATGAGCTAGACTCTTTCTTCTATCCAGCTCGGTATCGGATTTTGGACGCTTGGCTTAGCAGAAGAACTAGGAGCAGGAAGGTGGAACTCGAGGCGCGGCCGGCCGACACCGTAAGTGAGGGTGTAGCTCCAGCTTAGGCAGCGCAGCCAGAGGCGCGGGTAGCGAGGCTCCAGCCAGAGCTGCAGGCGCCGCAGCAGCTTGGGGAACCAGCCCCCCAGCAAGGCCGAGAGCAAGGCCAGGCCGGTGTAGCTGAAATAGGTGGGTAGCCACTGGGCAAAGCCTTCCGCCCCCACCGCCTCCCAAATCCACAGCAGCAGCCGTGGGTTCCGCAGAGCTGCCTTGATGGCCATGCGGTTAAAGGCCAGCCAGCCAGCCCGGTCTTTGATAAAGTCGTCCACCACCTCTGGCGGCTCGGTAGTGAGAGTGCCAAAGAAGCTGTTGAGGATGGCGTTGATGCGCTCGGGCGGCAGTACCTTACCGGTGGGCACCATCATGCCGCGAGAAAACAGCCAGGTCACCGCCGAGTTGCCCTGATAGGCGCGGATCTGGGCTAGGTCGGCCGCTTTGAGCAGATCATGGCGCAAGGCTGTGTCCAGTAGGTCACAAAGGCGGGGGCAGTTGCGCACCAGGGATCCAAACCCCGTAAAGCTCAAGGGCGATTGCAGGGCTGCCGCATCCCCAATCAAGAGGACGCGGTCGAAGGGCTCTGCGGGAGCTGGCTGCCGGCCAAAGCGTCCGGGGATATAGCCAAAGGTGGCCTTCTTCCACTGCAGGCGCTCTGGGTCACAGCGGCGGTACTCAGGCAGGATGGTGAAAAAGTCTTCATACAACTCCAAGAGGGAGCCCGGGTTTTCCGGGTGTACTTGGTGGTAGTAGAACAGGTAGAAGGTGAGATCCTCCCCTGGCCCAGGGAACAGTTCCCAGATCAGTTGTCGACCGCGGCTGATGTCTCCATGGCTGGCCAGGATGTCGCCAAACTGGGGATCCCAAACTCCCGGCTCAAACCCCCCTGCAATGGTAGCTCCCACCGTGGGGCAAACGCTGTCAAAGGCGCGGCGGCCGTAGAGCTGCTGGGCAACGGGGGAAGCTGTCCCCATGGCATCCACCAACAGGCGGGTTCCCAGGCAGAACTCTTCTTGAGTGGTTAAGTCCCTAACCACCACCGTGACGCCTTGCTCCTCGATATAGGCCCGCTGGAACTCACTGCGCTCGTAGATGGCGCCGCCGCAGGCTTTTAGGATCTGGCCGCAGAGCTGCAGGAGTTTTTCGGCATCGATGGCCAGGTTGAGCACCGTCGGCGTGTGCAGGACGGGCGCGCGTACAGGGCTGTTGCCATCAAAAAACTTGTTGAACCCATCGGTGTATTCCCTGAGGATGAGGCTCTCCATCTCCTCAGAGCTGAGGAGGCCGAAGTCCACCAGGGTCTGCAGCTCCCGCCGCGAGATGTTCCACTCCCGATTCATGCGGCCAAAGGGAAGCCGTTCCACCAAGGCCACGCGGTAGCCCAGGCGGGCCATGGCCGCGCCGTAGATGGCTCCCAGGGCTCCGCCCACCACCACCAAGTCCCACTCCAAGGGTGCAGGTTGGGGGGCAGGCTGACGCAACAGCACCGGTGGCCGCTGAGTAGGAGGGGACTGTACCTCCTCCCGCCAGCGCCTCTCCCACCAGTAAACCCGCTGCAGGTCAAACTCGCCGTTGGGGATGCGGCGGAAATACTTTACCGTCTGCGGGTAAAAGGGCTCCAATTGCTCAAAGATGGATCCCTGGCTGAGATCGATAGGGGGCAACTGCGGGTAGCGGTGGGGAAACTGGCTTTGGATAGCCTTTTCCACTTCCTTTAGCCAGCGGCCCTGCTGGGGAAAAGGCCGCTCTGACCACTGAAAGATCTTGAGATAGGTGGTGTTTAGCCCCGACCAGAGGAAAACGGCCAGCTCCGCTCCAGATCCCTGTAGGCGCAGGCCGGTAGGAGTCAGCACCTTTTGGCTGCCCGTAGGCAAAGGCAGGTGCTCCTGCAGCCAGCGCAGCACTTGAGCGGTCTCTGGGCAAGGGATCTCGCGGTAGTACAGAGGCTTGAGCACAGGGCCAAGACACAAAAAGAAGCCAATCTTTACCCATTGTGACACGAGGGGAGGAGCGCTTAGGTTCCCAATGCCTCAGTAAGCCGCTTGGTGGGAGCCGACTCCAGGACCTCAACCCCCGCCTAGGGGCTCTACGAAGCCGCAAAACATTGCTTCATCTCCTGCAGCACCTGAGCATCTTGAGAGGCAACTCTAGCGCCGGCTTGGGCAGCCCAGCACTTCAGGCTTTCGATCTGCTCGCGGGCAATGGAGGCCAAGGGCACGGTTTCGCGGATGGCCTGCAGGATGTCTTCCTGGGTGAAGTCTCGCCGAGCGCCACTGCCACTGCCCCCAAAGGCGTTGTACATGGCGTCCACGATAGCCTGCTCGATCTCGGCGCCGCTGAAATTTTGAGCTGCGGCTGCTAGAGCATCTAGGTCGAATTCCCGCAGGCGGTTGGGGCGCAGCCGCTGCAGGTGTACCCGGAAGATCTCCTTGCGCTCGGCGTGGGTGGGTAGGTTAAGGAAAAAGATCTCGTCGAAGCGGCCCTTGCGCAACAGCTCCGGCGGCAAGAGGGGCACATTGTTGGCAGTGGCCACGATGAAGACCGGGCTGGTTTTCTCCTGCATCCAGGTAATGAGGCTGCCGAACACCCGGCGGCTGGTGCCCGAGTCCCCGTCGGCGCCGCTGGTGATGTTGCCAAAGGCCTTGTCAATTTCGTCAATCCAGAGCACACAGGGGGCCATGGCCTCCGCCAGTTGGATCATCTGGCGCACGCGGCTTTCCGACTCGCCAACAATCCCAGCAAACAGCCGCCCAACATCCAGCCGCAACAGGGGCAGCCGCCACTCGTTGGCGATGGTCTTGGCCGAGAGGGACTTGCCGGTGCCCTGGATCCCCACCAGCAGCACCCCCTTGGGGTTGGGCAGGCCGTAGCGCCGCGCCTCTTCGGTAAAGGCTTCCTGGCGCACCCGCACCCAAGCCTTGAGGTTGTCCAGCCCACCCACATTTTTCAGGGTCTCGCGGGCGGTGAAAAACTCCAGAATGCCCGTCTGGCGGATGGCCTGCTTCTTCTCCTCCAACACCAGGTCGATATCGGCCTCGTTGACCTCCTGCTTGGCGGCCAGGGCGCGGGCCAAAACACGGCGGATGCGCTCTCGGCTTAGCCCCTGACAGGCTTTGACCAGTTGCTCGCGACCCAAGGGGCTGAGCTTAAGTTTTTCGGGAGCTACATAGAGCTGGATGAGGCGGCTAATCTCTTCGCTGTTGGGCAGGGGAATATCGACAACGGTGACCTCCTCGGCTAGGTCGCTGGGCACCTCCAGAGTATGGCTGAGCAGGATCAAGGTCTTGCGGGTGCGCTTGAGCTCGCGGCTAAGGTTTTTCAGCTCCCGCAGGATGGGGGCGTTTTTGTCGCTGGTGGCGTTGCGCAACACAAAGTGCGGATCCCGCAGCACAAACAGGGTGTCTTCCTGGGGAGCTGAGCGCCACACCCGCCCCAGGGCGGCCATGAGGGAACCCCGGTCTTCGCCGCTATCCTGCCAGCCCCGTACCACGTCCCAAAACAGCAGCCGCCGCGGCGGATCGGTTCTCTTGGCTACCTGCACGAGCACGGCATCGGCCGGCTCCTCTTCCGGGGAGACCAGGTAGATCAGGGGGTAGCGGGCCCGGATCATCAGATCCAGCTCCTGGATCAGCTCCCCTTGCACCTCAGTGGCAATCCCACTTAGGCTGGGATCGCCGCCGCTTTTCTGGTTGCGATCCGTGAGCTCTCTGAGTTCTTTTGCCAACTCTGCCATCAGGGGAATGAACAAGTAGGCTTTTTCTCTTTCAAGATAGAGCAGGGATCCCTTGCAACTCGGCCAGCATGGCACGGGCGGTCTGGGTGGGATCCGCCGCCTCCATCAGGGCCCGCACCACGGCTACGCGACTGGCGCCTGCCCGCAGCACCTCCGGCAGGTTGTGGAGATCGATGCCGCCAATGGCAAACCAGGGCAGAGAGGCCTTCTCGGCAGCCAGGCGCACGTACTCCAGGCCCGCAGGCGGTTTTTCCGCCTTGGTGGGGGTAGCGTAGACAGGGCCGACGCCAATGTAATCCACGTCGCTGGCGAGGGCCTGGGCCAACTCTTCGGCGTTGGTGGTGGACAGGCCAATCAGGCGTTGGGATCCCAGCAGTTGTCGGGCTTGGGCAACTGGCAAATCCGTCTGGCCCAGGTGTACCCCATCCGCCTGGCTGACCAAGGCCAAGTCCACCCGGTCGTTGACAATCATCAACGCCTGGTAGCGGTCGCACAGTTGCCGCAGCTGTTTGAGATCCCAGAGCATCTCCCTGTCGGCCAGGTTCTTGCGGCGGTACTGGACCAAGGTCACCCCGCCCTGCAGCGCCTTTTCCACTACTTCCAGCCAGTGGGGCACCGGGCTGGTGACCAGGTAAAGACGGGCTGCCAACAGCCGTCGGCGCAGGGATTTGCCCAACAGCTCACTTTCAAGAACGTAGAGGTGGTAGCGCATGTCCTTGGCCAGCTTGGCCAGGCCAGGGGCCACCCACTGCTGGGATTCGGCCAGCTTGCCGTATTCTTCCAGCACCCGCAGCGCCTCCTGCACGCGGCTGCAATTGGCTTGCAACAGGTGGCTGAGATCCCGCCGCTCCTCCTCCTGGGGGTGGGAGAGCTGGGTGCCGGGGTCGGCAGGGGTGTCGCGGGCCAACCGCAGTGGGTTGCTGTGCCAACGGGCTAGGGCCTGGCGCATAGCTTTGCACTCGCTAGCCAGCTCGCCGTTCTCCAGGCCAAAGCGAAACCACTCCTCCAATACCCGGAGCCCTTCGCGAGCGCGGTCAAGGTTGGCATCGAGAATCCGGGCGACGGCTTGTGGTTTCATGTCCCCTGCGCGTGGGAGTTTTAATCCTTACTCTAAACCGGAATAGTCTCTCCGGCACCTGGGCTAGCCCTTGTCCGAAGAGGAGTCAGGCTGTTGCCAAAGGGCGTTGAGGAAAGCCTGCTGGGGCGTGTGTCCCCAGGCAAACTCACGGGGGCCGCTTCCTTCCGGCAGGTAGGCCCAAGCGTAGCGCTCACAGGCAGGAAAGTAGCGGATCTCCCACCAGGGCTGGCCGGCGGCCACATCCTTCACCGCCCGCCAAAAAGGTCCCCGCTGACGGCTAAGACGGGTCTCGACGAAGTAGGGCCCTTCCAGGCGCAAGGCTTCCACCGCTGCAATAAACTCGGCTCGCTGTCGCTCATTTCGGATCATCGCCCCGGCTTTCTCTCTCAGATTGGCCCTATTTTAATTCGGTAGGCTTTGGTAGGCTCGTTTAGTCTGGCTGGAGACGACAACCTCCCCCAGCAATGAACTCCCAAAATCTGGCGCGGGTGCTGTGCCTGAGCAATGGCCACGGAGAAGATGAGGTGGCTAGCCGCATTGCCTCAGCCCTCACCCAACGAGGGATCCCAGTGCAGGCCCTGCCGATTGTGGGGGAAGGGGTGGCGTATCGACGGCGAGGGATCCCGCTGCTGCCCCTGACCCAGGTAATGCCTTCGGGGGGATTTATCTACCAGGATTGGCGGCAGCTGTGGCGGGATCTGCGCGCTGGCTTGTTGGGCCTGACGAGGCAGCAACTGGCTCTGGTGCGCCGCCTAGCCAAGCAGGTGGAGCTGGTGCTAGCCGTGGGAGACATTGTGCCCCTAGCCATGGCCTGGTGGAGCGGGATCCCCTACGTTTTCGTGGGTACGGCCAAGTCGGACTACTACTGGCGGGACGAGCGGGGGCCCTACCGCCGCCCTTGGCTGGGCCAGCCGGCTTCCGATTACTTGCCCTGGGAGCGCTGGCTGATGGCCCACAGGCGCTGCCTGGGTTCTTTTCTGCGGGATGAGCTGACGGCAACTGGCCTGCAGCAACGGGGCCTAAGGGCCTTCTACCTGGGCAACCCGATGATGGACGACTTAGAGCCGCGGGGGGAATTGCCTTTGGATCCCAGCCGGCCTGCGGTGCTGTTGCTGCCGGGATCCCGTCCTCCGGAAGCCTACCGCAACTGGGCTTTGATGATGCAGGTGGTAGAGCAACTGCCGCCGGAAATCCAAGTCTATGCAGCCCTCAGCCCCAACCTGGAGCGGGATCCCCTTCAGAAGAAGATCCCGTCTCGGCGCCGCGACCTGCTGCTGGTGTGGGGAGATTTCGGCACCTGTGCTCACCGAGCTACAGTGGTGTTGGCCATGGCGGGGACGGCCACGGAACAATGCGTCGGCCTAGGAAAGCCAGTGGTCACCCTGCCAGGAGAGGGGCCACAATTTACCCCGCGCTTTGCCGAAGCCCAAAGCCGCCTTCTGGGATCCGCCGTCCACCTCACTTCTCCCCAGCAGGCCCCTGCCGTGCTCTGCCAAATTCTGGATCGCCTAGCCAGGGATCCCGATTACGCCGCCCAACTGCGGGCCCACGGGCAACGGCGCATGGGATCCCCTGGGGCCACCCAGCGCATTGCTGACCAGATCACAGCCTTGCTTGCCGGTCCCCGGGACTAATCTGTGGCGGTTCCCCAACTGCTGCCGCACCCTTGCCCCTTTGCCTACGCTGGAGAAGGGGATCCCTTGGGTAGGTAGCCGGTTTGCCTACTTGGAGGGCGTTTTGGAGCAGCTAGAGATGACCTGGGACTTAGGGCGATTTTGGAACACCCTCACCTACTACGAGGTGCTACCCTTTGCCAGCTTCTGGCGCTGGCTTCAGAATGGCTTTCAAAGCCCAGAAGTTCCCTTTATGCCTCCTTCTCTGACGCCAGCCACTTCCCTTCCTCTGGTTCTTTTGGGCGATGGCCTGCCCGAAGGTTTGACAGAGGCGTTGCGCCAGCAAGGGGCGGAGGTAGGGCAGAGCCAGGACTGTGCGACAGCCAGGGTGATCTTAGGGCTGGGAGCGCCAGAGGTGGCCAGGGCCCACCTGGAACGGCTGCGCCGCAGCGGCCAAACGGAACAGATACTCTTCGACTTCCGCCAGCCCAACCCCCAGTTAAACCAGTTCTGGGGCATCTTGGACGATGTGGTAATGGGTGGGGTGAGCCAAAGCCAACTGCTCTGGGGAGAGGGCGAGCTGCTGCTTACGGGCCAGGTTTCCACGGCCAACTTCGGCGGCTTTGTTTCCACGCGCACGCGCAATTGGCAGCCTCCCTTGGACGCCTCAGGGTTTGCTGGCCTGGAGCTGCGGCTGCGGGGCGATGGACAGCGCTACAAGGTTTTGCTCAGGGATCAAGGCGGCTGGGACAGCCCAGCCTACGCCTACGCCTTCGACACCACCCCTGGGGAGGAGCAGACCGTCCAGGTTCCTTTTGCCGAGATGGTGCCCACCTTTCGCGCCCGCCGGGTTGCCGCTCCCCCCTTGAATACCCGCCAGATCTATTCGCTGCAGCTGATGCTGAGCAAGTTTGAAGCCGACGGCAGCCCTAACCCTCGTTTTCGGCCTGGGCCCTTCCAACTGGGCCTGCGCTGGATTGGGCTTTACCGCGGTGACCCCCTGCCGCAACTGATTGGGGTGGCCCAGGGATCCCTGTCGCCCGCGTGGGTGACAGCCCTGCAGGAGAGCTCCAGCCGCTGGTGTGGGGTGGAAATTCCCGCCGGGATCGAGGGATCTACCTTAGCCGCTCACCTGCTGCGCCTTTTGCGCTCGCCCGAAAGTGTGGGCCGGGTGGTGCCTTTAGAAGCTTTCCCCGGCTAAGCTTTGACCCACTGCTGGGATCCCTTTGGGCTGCCGACGAGGCTCGTTGGATCGGGCATCTCGGTCAGGGGTGGAGGGCTCTGAGCGTCCTGGCTGCTATTGCCCTGGCTGGGAGGATCCCGCTTTCCGACCTCTTCGAGACCCCACAGACCTTGGGGCTACGAAGTCAAGGATGGCGCGTCCCATCGGGAAGAATTGTGCTCGTCAAATCTCAGAATCGAGCTTGGCACCTTTTAGGTTGGCCCCTCTGAGCTGAGGACCTGTCAGTTCAGCTCCCCTCAAGTCGGTCCCGAACAATTCGGCCCCGCTCAGGTTGGCCTCCTCCAGGCCCCGCTCAGCTTGGCCCCGATCAGGTTAGCCCCGCTCAGGTCAGCCTTCTTCAGGTTGGCCTTCCTCAAGTCAGCCCAGCGAAAGTCTCGCTCGCCAGCTATATACTTTCCTCGAATATCCCCAACCTGACGTAGGGGGATCTGATATGCCTTTGCTGCCTGCACGTGGTGGAGATTGTCGGATTTCAGGAACGTCTCCCAAGCAGCGAACTTTACCTCCCACTCCTTGTCCTCCTGCAGTGCTTTCAGGAGAAGCTGGGCCCCTTCTTCCCCATGTTGGAGAGCATCTTTGAGAGCTCGGATTCTCACTTGGGGATCCGGACTGGCCAGGGCTTGTCGAACAGCCACCAGGCCACCCATGGCCAGATCGAATCCACTAGGCCCTTGTCCGCCCAAGCCGGGATTGAAGTTTTCCATCACCGCACTGCCTCCTAGTGAGACATTAGCTAGTCCGCCGGGATACCCGTTAGCGCTACGCGCTGGGGGAGTGTGGAGGTAGACCTTCTATCTCCTTACCAGACGCGGCAGCCCCGTGTCCTTATTGTCGGCAGGGATCCGGCAGGCGTCCAGGTGGCGGACTGGGTGGCCACCGCTCTCCTGGCCAAGCTGCGTGCGGCGTTGCGGTGGATTCAAGGGATCCCGTTTTGAGTTGGCTTCCTCTTTGTGACGGTTCTGTCCTTTCCCCTTTCCTAGGAGCTATCTTGTAACCCTTCTTCACCTGTGGCCCTACCTTGATCCTGGTGCTGGCGGTTGTTGCAGCATACTCAGGGGGGAGCCGTCCACTTTTTTTCAGGAAGGGTTGGCCCCTATGGGCTGCGCTCGTTTGTACCCTATCTTTGAGATCCGCTGCGGGTTCCTGGCAAGCACGGCGTAGGTGCCCGATTGCCTGGTAACCTGGGATCCCAGCCTGTAGCAGCCCCTTTTGGCTGTTGAAGAATATGGGCCAGTATGTGCTGCGTATTAGCGACCTTCCCCTTCGGGACCGCCCGCGCGAGCGACTGCTCAGCCAAGGGGCCAAAAGCCTCTCCCACGCCGAGCTGTTGGCCATTTTGCTCAACACAGGCCAGGGGCCGGGCAAGCTCTCTGCCTTGGGCCTAGCTCAATTGCTCCTCAAAAAACTGGAAGTGCAAGGAGATCCCCTTGCCCAGTTGCGCCAGGTGGAGGCCGGGGAGCTGCTTCAAATTGAGGGCATCGGCCCGGCCAAGGCGGCAACGGTACTGGCGGCCATCGAGCTGGGGCGGCGGATCTTTTTGGCCCGACCACCTGAGCTGACGGTGATTGAATCGCCAGAACAGGCGGCCATGGCCCTAAGCGCCGACCTGATGTGGGAGGCCCAAGAGCACTTTGCCGTCCTGCACCTGGATATCAAGCACCGCCTCATCGGCCAGCAGATCGTAACGCGGGGAACCGCCACGGAAACCCTCACCCACCCCCGGGAAACCTTCCGCAGCGCCATCAAGCAGGGAGCCAGCCGCATCCTGGTGGCCCACAACCACCCCTCTGGCAGCTTGGATCCCAGCCCCGAGGATCTGGCTCTCACGCGGCAACTGCTGCAGGCGGGACAACTGCTGCAGATCCCCGTTTTGGATCACCTCATCCTGGGCGGCGGTCAGTTCCTCAGCCTGCGCCAACACACCAACCTCTGGCAGGAGTTTCCCCAGCCAGAATGAGCCCCCTGACCTACTCTGCCTGGGGAGAGGAACCATCGGTCTCCAAAAGTGGCTCAAAGCGCATGCCCACCCTGAGCTGGCCGCCGTTGACCAGATCCCAAGCCGACTGTTCTTTTCTGCCAGGCAGCTGGGCCCGTCGGATCAGGAGGGATCCCTCACCGGTAGCCACATACACCCCTTCTCCCTTGGCCAGTCCCACGACTTCTCCAGGGCTGCCCTGGGGAAGAGGATTAGGTGGCGGGTGCAACTGAGGAGAGGCGGAGCGGACAATCTTAATCCGCTGCCCCTGCAAGCCGGTAAAGCAGTTGGGGGAAAAGGCGCGGATTTGATTGTGCAAAGCCTGGGCCGAGCGCCGCCAATCGAGCTGGAAGTCCTGTTTTTTGAGCAGGGGGGCGTAGGTGGCCCGCGAGTCATCCTGAGGAATGGGGGTCAGCTCTCCTTTTTCCAACTTCAGCAGCGTCTCCACCAACAGACTTGCCCCCAGTTGGGCCAGTTGGGAGGCTAGCTCCAAGCCGGTCTGCTCCGGCCCGATGGGCAGCTTGGCCTGCAGCAAGATGGCTCCTGTATCTAGGCCCTCGTCCATGAGCATGGTGGTGACCCCAGTCTCGGTCTCGCCGTTGGCAATGGCCCACTGGATGGGGGCAGCGCCGCGGTAGGCCGGCAGGAGGGAGGCGTGGACATTGACGCAGCCCAGCCGGGGCATCTGCAGCACCGCCGGTGGCAGGATTTGGCCGTAGGCCACCACCACAAACACATCGGCAGCCAGAGCCGCCAGCGCCGCCAGCACCTCTGCATCCCGCCGCAAACAGACAGGTTGCCACACGGGGATCCCCTGGGCTTGGGCAAGGACCTTCGTGGGCGGAGGAAGCACCCTTTGTCCTCGTCCCTGGGGCCGATCCGGCTGGCAGACCAATCCCACTACTTCAAAAGGAGACGGCGGCTGCAGGAGAGCCTGGAGCGAAGGCAGGGCAAACTCCGGCGTGCCAAAGAAGACAACCCGCATGGCCAACCCCCTGAACCCTGCCCTTTAGTCTAGGGCGGCGGGGGAAGGCCGAGGGGGCTCGCCATCGGCAGCGTCGGCTGCTGGAGAAGGAAAGGGAGAAAGCCTGCCTGGGGGAGCCTGCCAAAAGGCGGGCTGTTTGAGATCGAATTCCTGGCTCCAGCTTGGAAAGAAAGAGCTCAGCTTTTGCCCAGAAAGCCGCAGCCGTTGCACAAAGGTCAATTCTAAGCGCGTTAGAACCCGCCGCACAAAATCCTTGGCCCAGGCCGGATCCGGCGCCTCTGCAGCCTGCAAGTTAATCTGCAGCCAGCCCAGCTTGGGATGCAGGTGAACCCGAGCGCGGATTCCTTCTGGGTGGAGCAAGTAGTTGAGCACCTCCTGGAGGGCCTCCTCATCCCCCTGCCGGGCACGGTACAAGGGGCTGTTGGGGTTGGGCGGCGGCTGGTAGCGCCACTCGCGGTGCCATTCCGGGATCCCTTCGTTGGGGGGAAAGCCGAACAGCTCCACCTGGCGCTGCCGGTAGCTCAGCGCCATTTCCTCTAGGGTTGGCAGGAGGCTCTCCAGCAGCCAATCCGGATCCGGGAGGGGCTCCCCTTCTAAACGCAGCAACAGGCGGTGGCCGGAAAGACGCGCCTGGACTTGGAGAGAGCTCAACCCTAGGGCACTCAGGGCTGCCTGCAGGCGCGCCACCCTCTCCGACAGAGGAGGCTGGGGAGAAGCTGCAGAAGAAGTAGCCACTGGTGGAGATCCCTGGGTAGCTTCGGATCCAACCTAGCTCAGCGCCTAGAGTTGCTGAAAACCACTAGAGGGTTTGAGCAGGCTGAGGTTTAAGTCCCTGCCCCGCCTGCACGCAAACTTGCCCTTGTCGATCAAACAACGTTACCGCCAACGCTAGGGATCGGCCGGCGTACTTTTGCACATAGGCTGCTGCCCGCTCGCAGATTCGGCAAGCCAGGGCCTGCAGCACCGGCTCTGCCCAACCCAGGCTTTCTAGGTACTGCACTGCTGCTTCCACCGTTCCCAGCTCCAACAGCCGTCGCGCCTGCTCGGCTGCTCCCCCACAGCGGATCAAGGCTGCCACCAGAATCTCCAGGCGGGCATCGGCCACATGGCTGGAGGTGGTGAAGATGCCGCCTGCTAGCTTGATGAGTTTGCCGTGGTAGCCAATCAAGTGAACGGCCTCCGCCCCCCGCAGCGCCGCCTCCACCAGCAGCGGCCCTACCCAATTGGCTACCCGCAGGATTTGCTCTGCCGGGATCCCTTGCCGCAGGGCTACCTGTTGCCCGTGGCTGCCTAGGCAAAAGGCCAGCTGCCTGTGCTGCTCGAGCTTCTGTTGCAGCTCTTGCCGGGCTTGCTCCAGACTTTCGGCACTGGCAGAGGGCTCCACCTCCGCCCGCGTCCCCACCAGGGCTAGCCCCTCCAGCACCCCGAAAGCAGCATTGGAGGTGCGTTCTGCCAGCAGCTTGCCTTCCGGCAAGATGATGCGCACCCGCAGGCGATAACCCTCCGGGATCCCTGCCAAAAGGTTGACCTCAAACAGACGCCGGGCGTAGGCAGAGATGGCTGGACTGCCGTCAGCGTGTCGCCCCAGCCCCTCGCCCGCTTCTAGAAGCAAGGGGGGGGCGGTGGGATCTCTTTCCTCCAGAGCCACCCACCCCCAGACCGGCGTGTTGCGGGTGAGATCCAGGTGAGGGCCGGGATCCGAGCGGGTGATGGCTAAAGCGGTGTTCTCCGACAACGTGGCCACCTGCTCCACCGGGATCCTGACCGATCCCACCTCAGGCTCCACCTGCACTGCCACGACGGGACAACCACCCTCCTGGGGCAAGGGAATCTTGAGGAGGTGGTGAAAGGCTGCCTTGGCAGCAGCCACTGCAAACACGGGCAAGGTGTAACCTCGCTGAGGGGAGGAGGGGAGGGAATCCTGCATTTTTTGTTCAATCGTTAAATGATCTGGGCGAAGGGAGGGAGGGATAGAAACCTGTCTTTTCAATGGGAGTAAAGAGTTAAGAGCGTGGCAGCTATGAGCGAAACCTTGCAGCACTATTTTGAGCGTCTGGAGGGGCAAATTCAGGAGCTGAAAGCTGCCATTGAACGGCTGCCAGAACAGGTGGTCGCTGCCCTGCTGGCGCGGCAAGAGGCCAAAAAAGCTGTGCCCGCCTCCTCCTGCTATAGCACCCTAAACGCCGACTTGGTCGGAGATGGGAGCCATAACTTTTTGCTGGAGGAGGATCCGCCTGTAGTCGGCAACCGCCAGCCGACCTATGATCTTGCCCCTGAGGCCCAGATCCAGCGCTTGAGCGCGCAGCTAACTGCTGCTTACAACCGCATTGCCGCCCTGGAGGAGCAGCTCTTGGCCCAGCGCCTGCGCAAATAACCTAGCGAGGTTTCAGGGCAGGAGCGGCAAGGGGATTAGCTCTGCGTTGCACATCCTGCATCTGGAAGCCATGCTTGCGCAGCTCCTGATCCAGCAGCAGTTCGTTTTCCACGTAATCGACAAACAGCACACCGTTGAGATGATCGATTTCGTGTTGGATGACTCGCGCTAGCAAGTCATCGGCTTGGATTGTGCGGGGCCGTCCGCTTTCGTCCTTAAACGACACCACCACTCCCTGGGCGCGTAGAACCTCACAGAAGACGCCTGGAATGCTTAGGCAACCCTCCTGAGCGGCCACTGTTTCGCCAAGGTACTCGCGGATCTCCGGATTAATCAGTACCAGCGGCGGCACTTCTGGCTTGTCGGGATAGATGTCCACCACAATCAAGCGCTTGGGAACGCCCACCTGTGGTGCTGCCAGACCAATGCCATCAGCGCTGTACATGGTCTGCAGCATATCGCGCGCCAATTGGCGGATCTCGTCGTTGACTTGGCTAATCCGCTTGGCTGGTTGCCGCAGCACCTTGTCCCCCATGCGATGGATGCGCAGCGGTGGGTTTTTGAGTTTAACTTTGGGGACAGAAAGCGTGGCCACCATCGGGCAGGTCTCTTACAAAACAAACATCAGCTTGTCTAGCTGGTCCCCTCATTCTACACTTGCTCAAACCCCGGGGACGCCTGGAAGTTAGGCCTGAGGACTCACGACTGCTCAGGGCTGTTCGGGGATCCCTGGGCCTTCTGGTCAAGGGCTTGCTTGAAGCCCAAGGCCACCAAAATGTTGGAGAGAGTGAGAAAAGCCTCTGCCCCTCCATGGAGGGGATCCACATTGGCTAAAGAAGTGCCGTAGTGCTTCTGGGCGTACAACCCTGCTGGGATGCTGACGGCAACAAAAAGCAGCAGCAGCCAAAAGCCCGCCACCGCCAAGCGCGGGATCCGGCGCAGCCGCGACAGGAAGAACAAAAAGAGCAAGTAGGGAAACAGAGAGAGAGCAAACAAGCTGTTCATTGCTTAGCTGGGATCTCGTTCCTCCGCCTGCTCGGCTCGCCAAATGCGGTAGGCTGCCCACGCCAGCGTACAGTTGCCCAGCAGGGTAAACCCAGCCTGAGCAGTCACCAGCCCCTCCAAGTTGGGGTCGTTGTCAAACCAGTGCCAGGTAATGGCACACATGGCTCCCACCAGCGCCGGCAGCATCGCCCAGCTCAGGCTTCGCCATTCGGGGCGCCCCGTTCGCTCCCCAAACTGCCACACCCAAACGATGGCCGCCAGCCACTCCAAGACGCTGGCCACGTGAATCCACCAGGTGGGAAATGAAAGGGCATGCATACACCCCTAGGCGTTGAGGAACTGGCGCAGCAACTGGCGATAGGTGGCCTCCTGCAGCAGCATTTGCTTGTGCAGCTTGACCAGGATGTCCTTAGCTTGCTCGGGACTCATGCGAGCCACCAGCATCTCAAAAGCCCGCTGGCGAAATTCTTGTTCCAAAGAAAGACCTGGCGTTTCCTCCATTATCGTCACCTCGAGAGGCTTGGGGGTAGGTCAGAGACTTGCTTTGGGCTATTCCAAACCTGCCCCTGACGCGCGACGCAGTCAGGATAACACATATCTTAACAATCTCCCTTAACAAGCTGCAATAAGATGCCAAGCCCTGGTAGCTAGGTGGGGGAGGGAGATCTCAACGAAGTAGCAGAAAAAGTCCAGTTCTACAGATTTGACGAGGGCGCATTTCGGATAGGGAGATGCGAAGCTTTTTGAGCAGGGATCCCTTTACGTCTTGTTATTTTGGGCAAGCGAGCAAGGCGTCATGGTAGAAGTGAAGTACCTTGAGCTGGGGCTGCTGCTCCTCCTGACCTGTGCCTTGCCTTGCTTACATTGCTATGACCATTTTTGTGGGAAACCTAAACTATAAAGCTTCAACTGAAGAGCTCAAAGCCTTCTTCCAGCAGCGGTGGAACGTTAAGTCAGTTACGATCCCGAGAGACCGAGAAACCGGCCAGACAAGGGGTTTTGCATTTGTGGAGTTGGCCACCAAGGCGGAGGAAGAAGAAGCCATTAACGTTGCCAACGGTCAGGAATTTATGGGTCGGCCCTTGCGGCTAGAGTGGGCCCGGCCGCGCCGAGAGACTTAGATCCCAGGCTGGGCCTGGAATTTAGAGAAGGGCGGCTGAGATGGTGAGGCTGTTGCATTTTTCCGATGTCCATTTGGGCAGTGGTCTAGCCTACGGCTCCATCAACCCGGCCACGGGACTGAACACCCGCTTGGAGGATTTTGTGGCTTCCTTGCAGCGGTGCATTGACCTTGCCCTCGATCTAGCTGTGGACTTAGTTCTGTTTGGGGGAGATGCCTTTCCCGATGCGACGCCGCCCCCTCGGCACCAAGAACTCTTTGCCCAGCAGTTTCGCCGGTTGGCCGATGCCGGCATCCCGACCGTTCTCTTGGTGGGTAACCACGACCAATACGGACAGGGCCAGGAGGGCAACAGCCTAGCCATCTACCGGGCCTTAGGGGTGGCGGGGTTTGTCGTCGGGGATCGGCTGCAGACCCATTGGATTGAAACTCGCAGCGGCCCAGTCCAGGTGACCACCCTGCCTTGGCTAAACCGCTCCACCCTACTGGCCCGCCAAGAGGGCTTGGGCCTTGACCCTGAAGGGCTGACCCAGAAGCTGCTACAGCGCTTGGATCTGGTGCTGGAAGGGGAGGCCCGCAGGTTACGGCCCGGGATCCCGGCAATTTTACTAGCCCATGTAATGGTAGATACAGCCCGCCACGGGGCCGAGCGGCATCTTTCGGTAGGCAAAGGCCTGACGGTGCCCCTCTGGTTGCTGGCGCGGCCAGCTTACCAGTACGTGGCTTTGGGGCATGTGCACTGCCACCAGGTGCTCTGTCGGGATCCCTTGGTGATCTATCCCGGCAGCATCGAGCGGGTGGACTTCGGGGAGGAAAAAGAGGAAAAAGGTTGCGTAGTGGCAGAGGTTACGGCCACAGGAGCAAGCTACGAATTTTTGCCCTTGCCCGCCCGCGCCTTTCACACCATCCGCCTCGATCTCACCCCCTATCCCCCCCAAGAAGTGCAAGCCAAACTCCTGGAGGCCATTGCCAAGGCCCCTGTAGCCGGCTCCATCCTACGCCTCATCTACCGCCTTCGCCCCGACCAGCTCGATGGCATTGACGAGCGGGCTCTGCACCAAGCCCTTGCCCCTGCCTTCAGCTACACCATTGCCCCAGAAGTGGTCAGCCCTGGCCGCATCCGCTTGCCGGGCTTGGATCCCAGACATCTAGAGCCCCTGACGGCTCTGGAGCAGTATCTAGCTGACCGCAGCGATCTGGCCCCCTTGCGCAACGAGTTGCTGGCGGCTGCCCGTCAGTTGCTGGCGGAAGCAGCAGATCCCTTGCCGGAAGGGAATGCCAACGAGGAGGAGGCGGATCCTCCAGGCCCCGCCGACTGGGAAGAGCAGCAATTGCCCTTGTTCTAGGGCTCTGCCTCCATTGCTTTGACCTTTGTCGGTCAGAGGTGGGGAGCAGGGCCGCTTCTAAAGAACCTTTGCCGCGTGATCCGGATCACTTCGGGAGGGGGGAAACGGCAGAGACTGGAACTGGGTTGAAGTCGTTGGCAACGACGCTCTCAGCTCACTTCCAGGGAACTAACCTAGGCTGGCAGATCTCACCCTGCCAGTCTTTCCTTTTGTAGAGCTGGGGAGCCGTGGAAAGCAAGGGATCCCTGCAGTTATCATGTCACTGCTAGGCTCTGTCTCGACTTCGAAAGAAGCTGGAGGTAGAGGGGATTTGTCTCGAGAAAAGAAGGAGCAAAGGGCATGGAAAGCGTACTAAGGTCTCTAGTGATCGGGGCAATTGCCGGTTGGCTGGCAGGGTCTATCCAGCGCGGCTACGGTTTTGGCCTGAT
>NZ_JANSHR010000026.1:164481-263033 GCF_047461675.1 Synechococcus sp. R70.1 | reverse complement strand
TTCCGTGACCTACTCCCGGCACTGAGTACAGCGCAGGGCTCAGCTACCCCCACCACCCCCACGAGCTAAAGCCGGGATGGCAGAGGGGCAGCTAGCGGTGCAGGTAAGTGTAGGCCCGCAGGTTGTCTTCAAAGTGCTGCTGCAGCGCCCTAGCCTGCTCTAGAGTGATCTGCCCCCTTTGTAGCGCGGCTTCAGTGGCGTGGTGCAGGGCTTCCACCAGGTCTTCGCTGGTGTATTGCACCCAGCTCAGCACCTCAGCAATCGTGTCTCCCTTGATCACTTGGGAGACGTGATAGCCGCCAGGACGGGTGCGGACATGCACCGCGTTGGTGTCGCCAAAGAGGTTGTGCAGATCCCCCAGGATCTCCTGGTAGGCACCCCCCAAGAACACCCCCAGCAGGTAGGGCTGCCCGTCGGGATCATGCAGCGGCAAGACCGAGGTGATTTGGCCGTCTTCGCCAAAGAAGCGGTTGATCTTGCCGTCGCTGTCGCAGGTTAGATCCGCCAAGGTAGCCCATTGGCGCGGCTCCTCGTCCAGACGGTGGATGGGCATGATGGGAAAGACCTGGCCGATGGCCCAGCTATCCGGCAGGGACTGGAACAGGGAGAAATTGCCGTAGTAGATGCTGGCCAGCATCTCGTCCAGCTCCAGGAGATCTACAGCCACGGGCTGTCCTGCCTGGTACTGCTCGTAGGCCAAGGTGCAGATCTTGTCGGAGCAGTTCCAAAACAGCCGCTCCACCTCGGCCCGCTCCTGCAAGCTGAGGGATCCCTCGATGAACTGGCGCAGGGCAGCTTCTTTTAGCTCCTGGCAGCGGCGATAATCGGCCACTAGGGTATCGGGCCGGATCTCGTAGTAGAGCTGGTTTAGCTTCTGGATCACCTCTGCATTGGAGGTGAGGTGGGTAGGCATGGGGTAGGGGCTAGCCACATTGACATCCTGCACGTCAAAGACCAACACCGACTGGTGGGACATCAAGGCCCGCCCGCTTTCGGTAACCAGCACCGGTGGCCGGATCCCATGCGGCTGCAGGGTGGTCAGCACTGTCTGCACCACGGTGGCGGCGTAGTCCTCGACGCTATAGCTCTGGGAGAAATGACTGGCGGACTGGGATCCGTCGTAGTCAACCCCTAAGCCGCCGCCGATATCCAGGTAGCCCATCGGCGCTCCCAGCTTGACGAGTTCAATGTAGATCTGGCTGGCCTCCCGCACAGCCCGCCCGTGCACACTCGCCATCGAGATCTGCGAGCCGATGTGGTAGTGCAATAGGCGCAGACAGTGCAGCTTGCCGACTTCCCGCAGCCGTTCCACCACCTGCAAAATCTCCGTCGCTGTAAGGCCAAACTTGGCCCGATCCCCGGCCGAGGTGCCCCAGCGCCCGCTGCCTTGGGTAGAAAGCTTGGCCCGCACCCCCAGCATGGGATCAATGCCCAGGTGCTCGGCAGCCTGCAGCACCAGCTCCAGCTCCTGCAGCCGCTCCAGGACGATGATGGGTGTGCGCCCCAGCCGCTGGGCCAAGAGGGCCGTTTCCATAAAGTCGCGGTCTTTGTAGCCATTGCAGATTAGCAAAGCCCCGGGAGTGTCCAGCAGAGCTAGGGCGATCAACAGCTCCGGCTTCGATCCCGCTTCCAGGCCAAAATGGTAGGCGCGGCCGTGCTTCACCACCTCTTCCACCAGGTGGCGCTGCTGGTTCACCTTGACCGGGTAAACCCCCCGATAGACATTGGGGTAGCCAAAGCGCTCAATGGCCTGCTGAAAGCTCTGGCAAAGCTGCCGCATGCGGTCGGCCACAATCTCGGGAAAGCGAATTAACAACGGCAACTGCAAACCCCGCGCCACCAGATCCTTCACCAGGTGGTACAGGTCAATGCCCGGTTCCTGCTGCTGTAGGCCCTGTGGGGTTACCTCCACATGACCAGCGGCGTTGATACGGAAGTAGGGCTCCCCCCAGTAGCAGATGCGATAGAGCTTTTCGCTGTCTCGCAGTGTCCAGGGAGAACGAGTCAAAGTCGGCATAGCAGTCCCCCAGATACCGAGATGTGAACAGCGCAGGATTTCCGCACAGAATCCACAATATATTGCTCTATTTCAGAAGGCGTCAAGATTTTTCTCAAGCAGGGACGCTGTGCCGGAAACTGCCTAAGCCTTGCCAGATAAGGCTTTGGGCTTGAGAGCTCCTTGAAAAAGGCTCTAGCAGCAAGCTCTCTCTTTCTCTTTCTTTTGCTGTTTTTCTTAGTCTTTCTCACTAATGCTCTTTTTTGCCTCGATGGATCCCCGCTGTAACCCTGCGGGGAAGGGCACGAACGCCTGGCTGCTCCTCAGCAAAGGGGTGATTGGCGACGTGAAGTTGGTCTGGGCCTGCAACTCTTGCGGTGGCGGCCCTGGATGAGTTTTTCTCCCCACTCCCGAAGCTTCGACTCCCCAACCCCGCAGGTACGGAGATCCGTAATAGGTCGGCTTTTCAACCCCCAGAAATGGGCGGCATTCTCGCCCTAGCGTTGCCAACCACCTGGTTAAGATCGGCTCAGGAAATGGCTAAGCCTTTGCCAGATTTTCGCAAGTTGGCTGCCCAAGCTACCCCACAAGCGGATGGGCTGGCGGCGGTAACCGAAGTCCTGTACACACAAAGAGGAGAAGAAGGAGCCGATGGGAAAAGTTGTAGGAATTGATCTGGGCACAACCAACTCGGTTGTCGCCGTAATGGAGGGGGGTGTCCCCACGGTTATTCCTAATGCCGAGGGGAGCCGCACCACACCCTCGGTAGTTGCCTTTACCAAGGATGGGGAGCGCCTGGTGGGTCAGATGGCCCGTCGCCAGGCAGTGCTCAACCCCGAGAACACCTTTTACTCCGTCAAGCGGTTTATCGGGCGCAAGTACGACGAGGTGGGCGCCGAGGCCAGGAGGGTTCCCTACCAGGTGCGGCGGGATGAACGGGGCAATGTCAAGTTGTACTCACCCCGCATGAACAAGGAATTTGCCCCCGAGGAAATCTCGGCCATGGTGCTGCGCAAGCTGGTCGAAGATGCCAGCCGCTACCTGGGTCAACAGGTCACCCAAGCCGTTATTACCGTGCCTGCCTACTTTAACGACTCTCAGCGGCAGGCCACCAAAGATGCAGGCCGCATTGCTGGCTTGGAGGTGCTGCGCATCATCAACGAGCCGACAGCGGCTTCCTTGGCCTACGGCTTGGATAAGCGCACCAACGAGACCATCCTTGTCTTTGACCTGGGCGGTGGTACCTTCGACGTCTCCATTCTCGAGGTAGGAGATGGGGTCTTTGAGGTGAAAGCCACTAGCGGCGACACGCAACTGGGCGGCGACGACTTCGACAAGAAGATCGTCGACTGGATGGCCGAAGAGTTCAAGCGCATGGAAGGGATCGACCTGCGGCAAGACCGACAGGCCCTGCAGCGGCTAACAGAAGCTGCTGAGAAAGCCAAGATTGAGCTGTCCAGCGTCTTGGAGACCACCATCAACCTGCCCTTCATCACTGCCACTGCCGACGGTCCGAAGCACCTGGAGCTGAAGCTCTCGCGCGCCCACTTTGAGCACCTCTGCGCCGACCTGCTAGAGCGCTGCAAAGGTCCGGTGGAGCAGGCCCTGCGGGATGCTAAGCTCACCAAGGCTGACATCAACGAAGTGGTGCTGGTGGGCGGTTCCACCCGCATTCCGGCGGTACAGCGGTTAGTGAGGGAACTGCTGGGCAAGGAGCCCAACCAAACCGTCAACCCCGACGAGGTGGTGGCTGTCGGCGCTGCCATCCAAGCCGCGGTGCTGGCGGGCGAGGTCAAAGACGTGCTGCTCTTGGATGTCACTCCCCTGTCGCTGGGGGTGGAAACCCTGGGCGGTATCGCCACCAAGCTGATCCCGCGCAACACCACCATTCCCACCCGCAAGTCGGAGATCTTCTCCACAGCGGAAGATGGGCAGACCTCGGTGGAAATCCACGTGGTCCAAGGGGAGCGGGAGTTGGCTCGCGACAACAAATCGCTGGGCCGCTTCAGGCTGGAAGGGATCCCACCCGCTCCTCGGGGTGTGCCCCAAATTGAGGTGACCTTTGATATCGACGCCAACGGCATCCTCAAGGTAACGGCTAGAGACAGGGGGAGCGGCAAGGAGCAGAGCATCTCCATCACCGGCGCCTCCACGCTCGATAGCAAAGAGGTGGAGCGGATGATTGCCGAAGCGGAAAAATACGCCGCCGAAGACCGCGCTCGCCGCGAGAAAATCGAGCGCCGCAACAAGGCCGACTCTCTGGCCTACCAGGCCGAGCGGCAGTTGAAGGAGCTGGGAGACAAGATCTCCTCCAGCAAGCGCAGCCAAATCGAAACCCTGGTGCGGGAGCTGCGGGAGGCCATCCAGCGCGATGACGACAGCGCCATCCAAAGCAAGGAGCGGGAGCTGCAGGAGGCTCTCTACGCCATGAGCAGCGAGCTCTATCAGCAAGCTGGCGCTTCCTCTAGCTCCACTGCTAGCGCAGGGAAGACTGCCGGCGGCAGCGATGACGTCATTGACGCCGATTTCACTGAGGCCAAGTAACCCCTGCGGGATCCCTCTAGGAAGGAGGGATCCGGCTTCTGGTGCCAGTTTCAACAGGAGGAGGGAGGGGATGGGCAAGGGTCACTAGCCCGCCTCCTTCCTTCTTCGGGGTTGGTAGCCCTCTGCCTGCGGATGCCTCCATGCAAAGCTTCAAGGACTACTACAAAATTCTGGGGGTTAGCAAGACAGCCACTGCTGAGGAGATCAAGCAGGCCTATCGTCGCTTGGCGCGGAAATACCACCCAGACGTCAACCCCAACGACAAAACTGCTGAGGAAAAGTTTAAAGACATCAACGAAGCCTACGAGGTTCTCTCCGATCCCAGCAAGCGCAGGCAGTACGACCAATTCAGCCAGTACCACCAGCAGGGTGGCTTTCGCTACCGGCGAGAGACCTACAGCAGCCCCTTTGGCGAAAGCTCCTTTGGCGAGGACTTTGGCTTGGGGGGAGGGGGCGTCGATTTCGACCAGTTTGAAGACTTTCAGGATTTTATCGATCAACTGCTAGGGCGAGTGCGCAGCTCTGGCAAAGACCGCAGCAGTCCTTCGGCCAATGCCAACTACGACGCGGAGGCCACCCTCCACCTTTCCATCTCGGAAGCGTTTGAGGGGGGAAAGCGCCGCCTGCGGGTGGGCGGGGATCGCGTGCTTGAGGTGAGCATCCCACCGGGAATCACGCCGGGCAAGCGAATTCGCCTGCGCGGCCAGGGCCACCCCAAACCCAACGGGGGCGCTGGCGATCTCTACCTCAAGATCGAGTTGAAGGAGCATCCCTTCTACCGCCTAGAGGGGTTTGACGTCTACTGCGACCTGCCGCTTAGTCCCAGCGAGGCGGTTTTAGGTGCCCAGGTGGAGGTGCCCACGCTAGACGGGCTGGTGAAGCTGCGCATCCCGCCAGGGACGCAACCAGGGCGAAAGCTGCGGTTGGCAGAGCGGGGCTTTCCCAAGGGCAACGGGGAGCGGGGCGACTTCTACGCGGTAGTTCAGATCTATTTGCCCACGCGGCTTTCGGAGGAGGAACGAGAACTCTACGAAAAGCTGCAGCGCATCCAGTCCTACGATCCCCGCGCCGCTCTCAAGCTCTAGCTAGGCAGTTGCCTTGGCTAGCTCTGGAGTGGGCGGTTGGAGAGCCCGGTCCAAGAGCTCCATGGGGTGGTAGATGGGGATCCCAGCCTTGCCTTGCAGGCGCAGGTGCTTTTGGATTTGCAAGCGGCAGCCGATGTTGGCGGAGACGATCCCCTGGGCGCCGGTGTTGAGGAGGTTGGCCACCTTTTGGGATCCCAGCTCGTCCGCCACCTCGGGTTGCAACAGGTTGTAGACGCCGGAGCTGCCACAGCAGAGGGCAGCATCGACGGGATCCCGCAGCTCCAGGCCCGGGATCTGCCGCAGCAGTTGGCGCGGCTCCTGGCTAAGGCGCTGCCCGTGTAGCATGTGACAGGCATCCTGATAGACCAGCACCAAGGGATCCGGCTGCAGCGGATGGAGAGGAGCGGTCAACCCCACCTGAGCAAGAAACTCCTGGATGTCCTTGACTTTGGCCGCAAACTGGGCTGCTTTCTCTTGGTAGTGGGGATCCTCACCCAGGATGTGGCCGTACTCCTTCAGCGTATGCCCGCAGCCAGAGGCAGTGATAAGAATGGCATCCAAGTCGTAGACAGCAAAAGCATCCACCATCTGGCGGGCCAGAGTTTTCGCCTGCTGCAATTGCCCTTGGTGGTGGGGCAAGGCTCCGCAACAGCCCTGGGCAGGTGGGATCACCACCTCACAGCCATTGTGGGCTAAGACGCGCATACTGGCCTCATTTACCTGGGGGGCAAACAGGCGCTGCACACAGCCAGGAATCAGCCCCACGCGAAAACGGCGCTCGCCCACCGCCGGGATCCGCTCCGGATAGCGCTTGGGCAAAAGGTGCTCCACCTGCAAAGGGGGCAGCAGCGATTCCATGGCCGCTAGCCGCGGGGAGATCTTTTCCAGCCCCTTGTGGACCCAGGCGCCGATCCCCATCTTTTGGTAGAGCCAGAGGGGCCAGAGCAGCAGTCGCAGCCGCTCCGGATAGGGGAAGAGGAAAAAAATCAACTGGCGGTACAGTCGATCCCAGAGGTTGCGGCGGTAGTTGCGCTCAATCTGAGGTCGGGTCGCGGCAATCAGCCGGTCGTAGCGCACCCCCGAGGGGCAAGCCGTTACACAGGCCAAACAGCCCAGACAAGTGTCGAAGTGGGAAACCACTGCCGCTGAGAGAGAGATTTGGCCCTGATTGAGGGCGTCCATCTGGTAGATGCGGCCCCGAGGTGAGTCCATCTCCTTGCCGAGGACGCGATAGCTGGGGCAGGTGGTCAGGCAAAACCCACAATGCACACAGGCATCGATCAGCTTCGGATCCGGGGGATCCACCCCATCAAAACCCGGCCCTTGCGATAAACTCATTGGCTGCGACCTATCGCGCTCTCAGCTCTACATGGCCATGCAGGGAGACAATTGGCAGCTTGCGATCCCACTCTCCCTTTCCTGCATCTTAATGCCAGAAGCGGGATCTGAGGGCGTTTACTCCCATCCAGGCGCTCTTCTGGCTCGTACTACCCTAGAGAAAGCACTTGTCAACTCTTCCCTTTGAGAGCCATGAGCTGGCAACACCTCTTCACTCGCGCTTTTTGGGCGGCGACCCTCGCCAGCTTGGGCCTGCCGGGAGCGGTTCTGGCCCAGGCTAACCTGCGGGAGCTCCCTCCGGACTTGGCAGAACAGCTCACCACAGAGCAGATCCTGCAAGCCTGCGCCGCCAACCAAGCCGATACCCTGCCCAGCCCCTTCCCGGACGTGGTGCCGACCGACTGGGCCTACAAGGCAGTGCTGACGCTCTACTACTGTGGGGCCTACCGGGGGGCAATCCCGCCGGAGCAATTCCGGCGTTACCTGGAGCAACAACGGGGATCCCAAACCTAGAAGGCTGGCTCTACTTCAAAGATCGGTACATTTCCTCAATAAGGTGAGCGTAGCGCTCCGCCACGGGGTTGCGCTTAATTTTCAGCGTCTGGGTCATGAGGCCATTTTCCACACTCAGGGGCTCTGGCAAGAAGCGAAAGTCAGCAACTTGCTCGTCGGGCCGATAGCCAGGGCGCTCTTGGATGCGGCGGCGTACTTCTTGCAAGATGAAGCGGCGCACCTGCGGGTGAACGAGCAGCTCGGTCTCGGCAGTAGGGATCCCTTGTTCAGCAGCCCAGGCCTTGAGGGCGTCGAGGTTGGGGTAGATGAGGGCAGCCAATTTTTTTTGGTCTTGCCCGACGATCACAATCTGGCTGATGTAGGGAGATTGCAGGCAGGCATCTTCCAGTGGCTGTGGCTCGACATTTTCGCCGTTGAGCAACACGATCACGTCCTTGGCCCTGCCGGTGATCACCAGTTGTCCGTCGGGAGTGAGCCAGCCTAGATCCCCGGTTTCAAACCAGCCATCAGAGCTGAGAACTTTAGCGGTGGCTTCTGGATTGTTGTAGTAGCCCATCATCACCTGCGGGCCACGGGCCAGGATCAACCCCTTTTGGCCAGGGGGCAAGGGCTGCCGGGTTTCCGGATCGACAATGCGAAACTCCGTCCCTGGCAGCGGTGGGCCAGCCGTACCGCGCACGTTGTTGTCAGGACGCCGCGCGCATAGCACTGGCGAGGTTTCCGTGAGGCCGTAGCCATTCAAGATGGAAATCCCAACAACTTCATAGAACAGATCCAGATAGGCAGGTAGGGATGCGCCGCCGCTAATAGCATGTTGAAAATTGGGGCCTAGTGCTTGTCGCACCTTGCGGTAGATGAGCCAATCGGCCAGCCGATGCAGGGGCCAGAGCAGCCAATGTTGCAAGCGAGCCCGTAGGCGCACCCAGGGGCTGACTCCGTAATGCAAAATTGACTGGTTGCGAGCTATCCGTCCAGAGAGCACATGGCTTTCACTGACAGCCATCAGAGCACGGATTAGCCACTGCAGGAGGGGGCTTTTCTCTTTGAATTGCCGCTGGATCCCTTCATAAACGGTTTCCCAAATGCGCGGCACTGCCACCAAATAGTGGGGCTGCTCCTGTTGAAAATCTTGTTTGATAAAGCGGGGGCTAGTATAGACCAGCGTGCAGGCGCGACTAAGGAGAAAATACTCGCAAGCCCGCTCATAAGAGTGCCAAGTGGGCAGAATGCTCAACACCTTGTTCCCCGGTTGGGGCTGTACGACCGCGCCCAAGTTCTCCACCTGGTGCATGAGGTTGCCGTGGCTGAGCATCACCCCCTTGGGCTGACCGGAGGTCCCGGAAGTGTAGATGATGGTGGCCAACTGGGATCGCTCCAACTTGGGGGGCTCGTAGCGGTGTTCTCGCCCTGTTTGCAGCCACTGAGAAAAATTCACTACTCCTGGCTCTTCTTCGTCCGAAAGCAGCAGCAGCCGCTCTAGACCCAGCTCCTCCACAACTGACCGAACCCGTGCCAGCGTCTTCACATCCTGGGCAATCAAAGCGGTGCTCCCGGAATGGCGCAAAATGTAGCCCAGCTCCGCTGGATCCGCTACGGCGCTGCGCGGCACATTGACTGCTCCTGTAAACAGCGTGGCCAGATCCGCCATCAGCCAGCGGGGGGAATTGTCGGCAAAAATGGCTACCCGATCCCCAGGGCGAATGCCCAAAGCCTGTAAGCCAGCAGCCAGCGTCTGAATGCGGCGGAACAGTTCCCCATAGGAAATCTCAAAGACCGGCTGGGCATGGGGATCCCTGAGGGCAGGCTGGTCAGCAAACTTCTCGGCTAGGACTTGCCAGACGTTGAGTAGAGTCGTCTCCGGGGCAGCGGGTGTAGCAGCAGCGGAGACAACGGTCATAGATCCGGGCCGTAAATCACGCTTACACTTTAACAGAGCGCGCACAAACTCGAAGGCAGTCCTCCAGGGATCCCTATGCGCATTGGCGTGCCCAGGGAGATTAAAGAGCAGGAATTCCGCGTCGGCCTAACACCAGCGGCGGTGCGGGTCTTGACTGAGCAGGGGCACCAGGTGTGGGTGGAAACTCAAGCGGGCCAGGGAGCCGGCTTTACTGACGAGGACTATGAGAAGGCGGGGGCCAGGCTGGCTGCTACTCCTGAGGAGATCTACCAGCAGCAGTTGGTGGTGAAGGTGAAAGAGCCCCTGCCTGCAGAGTATCCGCTGCTCCATCCGGATCTGATCCTATTTACCTACTTGCACTTGGCGGCTAGCCGCGAGCTCACCCAAGCCCTCCTGCGTTCGGGGGCCACCTGCCTGGCTTACGAGACAGTGGAGCTGGCCGATGGCTCCCTGCCTCTTTTGATGCCCATGAGCATGATTGCCGGGCGGCTCTCGGTGCAATTTGGTGCCCACTACCTCACCCGCCAAGAGGGGGGGCGAGGCGTACTGCTGGGCGGGATCCCAGGTGTGCCACCGGGACGAGTGGTGATTTTGGGCGGAGGAACCGTGGGTACAGAGGCGGCCAAAGTGGCCGTTGGCCTGGGAGCGCAGGTGCAGATTTTGGACATTAACCTGCAGCGGCTCAACGAGCTGGAGCTCATCTTTGGATCGCGAGTGGAGTTGCTCTACAGCACCCCCCAAACCATCGAGGAGTGCGTTCGCAAGGCCGATCTCGTGGTGGGAGCGGTGTTAGTGCCGGGCAGGCGGGCGCCAATTTTGGTGAGGGAGGAGCTGGTGGCCCAGATGCGGCCCCGATCCCTAATTGTGGACGTCGCGGTGGATCAGGGAGGCTGCATTGCCACCACTAGGGCCACCACCCATGCCCAGCCGGTTTACGAAGCCTACGGCGTGTTGCACTACGGCGTTCCCAACATGCCAGGGGCTGTCCCCTGGACCTCAACCCAAGCCTTGGTCAATGCCACGCTCCCCTACATTCTCAAGCTGGCCAACCTTGGCCTGGCCGCTGCCCTGGAACAAGATCTAGCTTTGGCCAAAGGGCTTAACATTCGCTCCGGCAAGCTCATCCACCCCGCCGTGCGGGCTACTTTCCCCGACTTGGCCAACTAGCTTTAGAGGCTGCCACTACTGGTGCTCGAAGACGTTGCTATACCCCAGCAGATCCAGCTCGACAAGGGTGGGAAGGTGCTGGAAGCAACGCTGCGCCAGTTCCCAGCGCTCCTCTCGCTGCAGCATCTGGGCCAACTTGTGGCGCACCGGGATCAAGTAGCGGACGTCGTTGGCTGCGTACTCCAACTGCTCCGCCGAGAGGGCATGGACAGCTCCCCAGTCGGAGCTCTGGGCTGCCTTGTTCAACTCGACCCCGCACAGCTCGCTCACCACATCTTTGAGGCTGTGCTTGCTGGTGTAGGTGCGAGCCAGTTTGCTAGCAATCTTGGTGCAGAAGACCGGCCAGACTTGGATCCCCAGGTGGTAGCGCAGCATGGCCAGGTCAAAACGGGCATAGTGGAAAATCTTCTCGATGCCGGGATCCGTCAGCAGCTTGGCTAGGAGAGGGGCCTGCCTGACGCCGCGGCTAAACCGCAGCAGCACCACCTCACCGGCAGCGTTGGCAAGTTGCACAACACAGAGTCGATCCCGCTGCGGGATCAAGCCCATCGTCTCTGTGTCCACCGCCAGGTAGGCTTCTCCGGCCAGGGCTTTGACCAGGTCGGAGGTAAGATCGTCGTCGCAAATCTGGAAGGGCTTCAGGGCCACGGGCCTAGAGAAGGTGCTTGCCTTTCCAGAGCAGTTGCCAGCAGCCTCCAGCCCATCTGGGCTACCAGCTGGCTTTGACCACGCCGGGTAGCAGGCCGCGGTGAGCCATCTCCCTCAGGCTGTGGCGGCAGAGGCCAAAATCCCGGAAGTAACCGCGGGGACGGCCCGTTTTCCAGCAGCGGTTGCGCAGGCGGGTGGGCGAGCTGGAGCGCGGCAGCTTTTGCAGTTGGGCATGCAGCTCCATGCGGGTGGCCTGGTCGAGGTTGGGATCAGCCAGCGCTGCCTTCAATTGCTGGCGCTTTTCGCGATACTTTTCAACCAAGCGCTGGCGCTTTTTCTCCCGCTCGATCATGCTTTTTTTAGCCACGGCTCACCTGTTTCCCCAATTTTTCAGCTCTACTAGGATAACGAGCAGGGGCAACTGGCAGCAAGGGGAGCCTGCCTATGGGTTAGGGGCACGCTAGTATTGCCGCCTGCGTGGTGCTTGCAAGCCACCGCTGCTGCTGGCCGCGAAGCGCTGGCGGATGCTACGCCATTACCTAGCAGGGATGGAGCTAGTACTGCGGGCGGGGTTCTCCTCTAGTCTTTGATTCGCCGGACAATTGGCCACTTTGTGGCATAACCAACCTTCTGCCTTACGTAGATGGGCTGAGCGAGTAGGCTTGCGAGTACATCCTTTCTGGTAGGCACTTTGCCTAGGCTAAAGTTGGCTCCGTCTTTAGCCGGTGTGCCTTATGGGGGCAAGGAGCAACTACCTGCAGCTTGCGGGGAAGTCACGCCTGTGGAGATCCCTCTGGCGGGGTAGTAGAGGTAAACTCTGCCACTAGCCACGGGTCGTGGAAGCAGGAAGAAAGCCTCAACGCCGAGCGAAAGTCTGCTTTTGCCTGGGGTTGTGTAAGTCTTTCAGAGCGGTTCCTAGCGAAAGCGGAAAACCCGTTCCCAGGCCTGGCGGACAAACTCCCTGAGCCAGCCGGATTTTTGGGCGCTCTCCACCTGGGCCTTGACCACCGCCTGCATGCCTCCCTCTCCCCAGCTTTGGTTGCGCTGGAAGTACTCGATGAAGCTTTTGCCGGCAATGCGGGTGAGATAGCCAGCGCTGGCTGCCTGGATGGGTGCTGTCAGCCAAAAGCCAACAACGCTGACCTCAGCCACTGTAGCTAGGATCCCGGTGGTCAGTTGGATTGCCCCTTCCACCAGACCCAAGCCAGCCAAGGTCTTAGCCAAGGACAAAGCCAGCTCCCGCCCCTGCTGCAGGTTCATCTTGCAGCCGTAGAGGGATCCCAGCTCCACCACCATCTGGGCGTTGATGGCGGCAATGGCCAGGAGATCCAGCGCTGGGATGGGGTTGGCAAAGACCACACCGGTTACAATCCACTGAAAGCGATCGACCACTTCCTCCGCCTGGCGGCGCAACTGCGCCTGGAGAATGCGCTTGGCCTCCTCGCCCAACTGCTGGGATTGCAGGAGGGCATTGTCCAAGGCCAGGGAGCTCCCCTCCGCATAGAGCACCGCCTGCACCCGATCCCGCACTGCCGCCACCTCGGGTTGCGGCTGCCAGGTTTGGGATCCCAGGCGCACGGGGGCCGGATTGGCAGCAGCTGGCAGCACGTCTTCCGGTTGGATAAGGGGGTAAACCCGTTCCCGCAGCCGCTGGAGCAGAAGCTGCTGTTCCTCAGGAGTGTAGAGGTCAATTTTGTTGAGCACCAGGAGGGCCCGTTTGCCCAAGGCCAGAAGGCGGCGCAGGGGCTCCAGCTCCGACTGGCGTAGGTCCCCATCCACCACTACCAGTAACAGCTCGGCAGCCTGGGCCTGAGCCTGGGCCTCTTCTTCCCGCATGGCTCCTGCTGGCCCAATTTCCAAAATGCCTGGACAGTCCACAATCTTCACGGGGTGGAGGATCCCGGGCAGGTTCCAGTCGTAGACGGCCACGGCTTGCGTGGTCCCCAGGGTGGCCCCCACTGCTCCCACTGGCCGCCCCAGGAGAGCGTTCACCAGCGAGGTTTTGCCCGACGAGCCTGTGCCGAAAACCACCACCTTCAGTTGAGGCTGGGCCAACTGCTGGGCTAAGCGGGCTGACCGTTCTGCCAGCGCTGCTCGGGCCACCTGATCCTGAATCTGGGCTACTTGAGCCTCCAGTTGGGCCAGGTTGCGCCGGGCCGCCTCCCACTTTTCGGCGGGGGTTGTCGGGGGGGCTAGCTGAGGAAGGCGCTGGGTTGGAGACGAGGAAGCTCGGCCAAAGAGAAACAAGTAATAGACCGAGGCGGCCAAAAACACCACTAGCAGCAGCGTCAGCACTCCAACTAACAGACCCCCTAAAAGGGGGTGGTAGCGGGTGGCGTAGTAGAGCTCGAGAAAGGACTGAATCAGCCACACAATTAGGCCTGTAAACAGGGCCAGCAGCGCCAACAACAGCAGCAAGCGCAGGTAGAAAGCCAAGCGCATGGGCCTCAATAGCCACAACCGATTGACTCTAGCCGCGGCTGCCCCTATCCCGCCAGCTTGAGGTCCTGCCGCTGCGTTCTGGCAAACTTCCAGCTAGGAAAGAGGGCGCTCGAGGATGCCACCTCCCAGCAGCAGATCCCCCTGGTACCAAACAGCGGCCTGGCCGGGGGTGACGCCAAACTGGGGCTCGGCAAATTGCAACTTCACGCGTTCCGGCGATTCCGGGATCAAGGTAGCTGGCACGGCAGGGGTACGGTAGCGCACCTGCACTTCTACCTCCAAGGGCTCGGTTGGCGCTGGGATCGACACCCAGTTGACCTGCCGCACCCAGGCTTCTGCTTGGGTGGCTTCTTCCCGCTCTCCCACCACCACGCGGTTCATGGCTGCATCGATGCGCACCACATAGAGCGGACGAGGGGCAGCAATGCCTAAGCCCTTGCGCTGGCCAATGGTGTAGTGGTGAATGCCCTGGTGGTACCCCAGGACCCGCCCCTGAGTATCGACAATTTCCCCTGGCCTTTCCCCCAAGTGCTGATCCAGGAAGTTGCGCATCGAGCCGTAGGTTTCAATTAGGCAAAGATCCTGGCTCTCCGGCTTGTTGGCGGTGGCCAGGCCGTAGCGCCTAGCCATCTGGCGGGTCTGGGCTTTGGTGTACTCGCCCAACGGGAAGAGGCTGTGGGCCAAGTGCTCTTGGCTGAGGTCGTAGAGAAAATAAGACTGATCCTTTCGGCGATCTACAGCCCGCAGCAGTTGGTAGCGCCCTAGCTCGGCGTTGAAACGTACCCGCGCGTAGTGGCCAGTGGCAATCTGCGAGATGCCCAGCTGCTCCTGGGCGTAGGCCAGCAGGGGACCGAACTTGACCAGCTTGTTGCAGCGGGAGCAGGGCAGGGGTGTGATCCCGTCCGCATAGCCGGCTAGCAGGTACTCGACAATGTGGGCTTGGAACAACTCGCGGCTATCCACAATGTGGTGCGGGATCCCCAGTTGCTCACAAACAGCAGCAGCATCCACCAGGCCGTCGGTGCAGCACTGGCCTTTCCCCCGCATCAGCCACAAAGTAACTCCTTCCACAGCGTAGCCCTGTTCGTGGAGGAGAGCTGCCACTGTGGAGCTGTCTACCCCCCCAGACAGAGCCGCCACGATGCGGGGCCGAGAGGGAAGTCCGGCTATCTCAGGATGGGGTTTGGTAGCCACCATAGAGCAGGGGATAAGAACAGAAAAGCTTGCCTCCTCCTCAAAGGAGCCCTCCAGCAAGCTGAACCCCGATCTTCAGCTTAGCTTGCTTCTAATCCGCTGTTGGGGATCCTGCTTCTAGGAAGCCCCTTTGGCGCAGCCGTCGCAGGGAATCCAGAGCGGTTGCGGCAACGCTATCGTTGGGATCCTTGGCCAGATAGTTGAGGGCGGAAACGCTCTTGGGCGAGGGCAGATTCCCCAAGGCCTGGGCCAGCCGCTGCCGCACCAGCCAATCTTCCGATTGGGCAAAGCGCAAGAGGTGATCCAGCGCCCGCAGATCCCCCAGTTCCCCCAAGGCAGCGATGGCCGCCTGCTGGAGCAGCTCTTCCGGCCCCTCCAACGCCCGCAGCAGTACGTCGTAAGCTCGGGGATCCTTCAGGTTGCCCAACGCTACGGCAGCACTAAAGCGCACCAGCCACTCCACATCTTCGTAGAAGGCACGCACCAGCGCCTCGAAAGCCCGGGGGTCTTCTAGGTATCCCAGAGCGCCTGCTGCATTGGCGCGAATGCTGTAGTCCGGGTCCTGGGTGAGGATCTCCACCAACTTAGGCAGACAGGCGTCAGTTTGCTTGACCCCGAGCGCAAAGACGGCAAAAGAGCGCACTTGCAGGTTTTCATCGTCAACGACCTGCAGAATCAGCGGCACTGCCTGCTCTGCTGGCACGTCCCGCAACTGCGCCAAGGCCAGCATCCGATCCGCTGGTCGTGGGCTGCGCAGCCGCTCGGCAATCTCCTGTAATTGGCTAGGGTTGGCGGGATCCAAAGTGGGGAGAGCCAGAATGTTTACAAGTTTTAATTATGGCAAACTTTGCTGCCTTGGGTCAGGAATTGCTGTTCTAGTGGGAGAGGCTTGACAAAGAGGCAGATCGAGGTTAGCCCCATTGCGAGGATTTTGGATATTTTAGTCCAGAGACGCTCTCCCAGGGGTTTTTATGGTTCGCCCACTGCTTTTGCTTGGGATCCTGCTGGGGTTGGCAGGAGGCATGTCTCTGGCTCCCGCTTTGGCCAACGCCCAGGCAGTTCGGGACGCCGAGCTGGCCCTGCAGCCGCTTTTGCCGCCGGGATCCCGCATCCTCCGCTCCCGCCGGCTCAGCAACACGGAAGCGGAAGTCTGGGTAGAATTTCGCGGCAACAGCAACCCCGTGATCATGCGGCTCAACCCCTCAGGCCGTTGGGAACAGGACATGAATGCTACCCTGGCCCGTGGAGCTAGCCAGCTGCAGGCTCTTGCCCGGCAACAGACGGCGGCTCTGCCCGAAGGCTTTGGCCAGACTGCTCCCGACCAGCCTCGGCCCTTGCCAACCCAACCTGCCTCCATCCTGATCCCACCTGTGGATCGGGAGCAGGAAACCCAGCGGGCTCTGAGTAGGGCGGGACGGGCGGATCCCTTTGTGCCCCAGAACGTGCGCGCTCCCGAGCCCCCTCTACCACCCCTAGATCTGCCGCCCCTTCCAGAACTGCCTCCCCTGGAGGGCGAAGTGCCTGTAGGCGTGGCTACGCCGCTCCCCACACCTACGCCAGATCCGGCTGCTTTTGCCCGCAGCGTGCAGGTTTCTGGGGTTATCCAAATTGGCCGTGAGTCCTTTGCCCTCATTTCTGCCCCTGGCACCCTTCCCGCAGTTGTGCAGGCTGGGCAAAACTACCAAACTGCCCAGGTAGCCAAGGTATCGGTGCCAGAGCGGCAGGTTGTGCTCTCGGAAGGGGGGGAGACGGTGGTCAAAACGATGCAGAATACAACAGTGATTGTGGGGGCGCCGTAGCCTGTCAGCCCTGGTGGCAAAACTTAGAAGCGGGGCTCACTGCCCAGGCGGGAGGGCTGCTGCTTGAGGTAGCGCAAGAACTCCCGCAGCTCAGTTTCAGTCAACTGGTGGCGAGATTTTTTCTGGAAGCGACGTTCCAAAAACTCTTGGCCCTCCTTGCGGCCCCAGCCAATGCGCTGCATTTCCACGTCCGTTTGCGCAATGAGATCCGAAAGGTCGTCGCTTTGCGTCTCCGCTTCTTTAAGGGCCTGGGATCGGGCTGAGATCCCTGCTGCTTCAGGGGTTGGAGGGGTAGAGGAAGACTGGGACTGTTCATTGCCCAAGTTAGGAGTTGGCCAACTGGGAGAGGACAGATAGGAAGCCCTGGCAGGGGCAGCGTCTAGGCCTAAACTTAAAGAGGAGGTAGGGCGACCAAATCCTGCATGCTGAAGAGCCCGCTTCAAGGCAGCATCTTCAGCTTCTTCGATGGTGTTTGAGCCGGCCATGCCACTGCCCAAAACGGTGTTGTTCACCACTACCTGGGCTTTGACGATGTAGATCCCTTCTTCCACGCGCAACAGATCGGTGAGCAAGCTGCCCATGGGGTACCGCTCTCGAAAGTCTTGAATCATCTTGGCGCCGGAATCTGTTGCTTCTAGAGCCCCAACTCCAGGCTAGCTTGAAGGTACGCCCTACATCCAGATCTTCTTACCCACATTTAAGCCAGTCGATATTGGCTAGAAATGTTTGCCAATAGGAGAAGTCTTTCCTAGCAGTTAACGTCTGGCTCGGCAAAGGTATGCTTAGGCTAGGAATCTACCAGCAGCACCCAGGGAGGCACAGCAAGTATGGCTAGCGATACCACGGCGGCCAAGTCAGCCAGCTTGGGGCAGGCAGCTATTCGAGAGCGCAACTATGGCACTGCTTTGCAGTTGTTGCGGCGGGCTTATCGGGCCGATCCCAGCCCTGAAAATGCCCTTTGGTTGGCCACTGCCTACGAGGAGGCAGGCTACCTTCAGTTAGCTGCTCTCTATCGAGAATTGGCCCAAGAGCGCAGAGAGACTCTCAAAGCAAAGTCTCCCCGCACCCTTGAGGAGCTGAAGCAGCCATCTCCCCAATCGCCGGCTCGCAAGACCCTTCCCTCGCCGCAGCCGATCCCGCTGTCAAGTCCGTCCACCTCTTCTGGGGATCAGCCAATTGAGCTCTCCAAGCCCACACCCCTGGATCCCAAAAGCCTCAGCCGTCGGGTACCTTTGCGAGGGCAAGCCACAGAGGCTGCCTCTTCCGGAGAACAACCGGCCCAAAACGCCAACTACCTGCCAGTTCAACACGCCCCAGATCTGCAAAACCCCCAGCAGGGATCTCCCTTCGTGCGGCGGCTCAACCAACTGCATCGGCAATTTAAGGATCGGCCTACGGCAGAGCTGGCTCTGCAACTGGCGGAAGCCTACGACGAGCAAAAGAACTTCAAAGAGGCCCAGCGCTACTACCGGGAAGTTTTGGATTTGGATGACTCTTGGCTGCTGCGACCGATGGTGCTAGAGCGCCTGGAAGAACTGCAGCGCCTGCAGGGGCAGGAAGGCCAAGCGAGATCCCTGGCAGAGCCTTCAGCCCAGAACTTGCTCAGGCTGGCCGAGAAACTGGAACAGGAGGGGGAAATGGCTCGGGCTGAGCAGGTTTACCGGCAAATCCTGAAAATGAATGCCACCCTGGACATCCATGCCAAAGCGCGCAAAGGACTAAACCGGCTCTATCCCAACGGCAAGCCGTGATGCCAACCAGCCCAGGCAGACTCAATCGCCCAAGGAATAGCTGGGGCAAGGTTATCGAGGAAAGGAGGCGCGGAGACTCGCAGCTTTGGCCGTGGGGTAGCTTACTTCCCTGCGGGCTGCGGCAATGGTCTGGGGCAGCACCCCTACCAGCCGCGCCAAAACCTCATCGGGGAGTTGGCTGACCACCTCAGCAGAGAAAAACTCTTCTAGGCTAAAGAGCAAGATTCGTGCCCGCTGGGCCGACAGGGGGTTGTCGGTAATCTGCTGCAGCCAGCGCATCCAGTGCAGCCGCTTGGCATAAGCATTCTGCCGCTCTTGGTAGCTCCGGGGATGCAACAGAGCCACATCCCCAATCGGAACCACGCCGCTCGACTCCACGTCCAAAGGACCCCCGACTGCAGCGCCCGGCCCGGCAAACTCGGCATGAAACGTTTTGCAGATGATCAAGGCGTTGTGTCGCTGGGGATCCACCATCAGCAGTTGGCCACTGCTGAGGCTGCAGACTAGCTGCTCTGGATCAACCCACGGAACCAGGCTGTGGCTGTTGGGAGAGGACTCGTTCATACCCCTCCAAGATATCTCGTTCCCCTTACATGAGATCTTCAACTTTTGCAGCCCTGCTTGACCAAATCTTCATCTTGGGATCTCGCCGACAAGCCGGATGGCGATCCCTTTGCCGGCCTGGCAGCGGCCAATGCGACGGGCATAGGGGTAGCCGGCCTCCTGCAGTTCTTGCAATAGCTCCGCCGTGTGGCTCGGATCTACAGCCACCAACAAGCCGCCGCTGGTTTGCGGATCCGACAAGAGCAATTGCTGCCACTCGGGCAGAGAGTTGGCCTCTATTCCCTCATAGCTTTGCCAGTTGCGACGGGCTGCGCCTGGGAAGATCCCAGCCTCAGCCAAGGAGAGGGCTTCTGGCAAAAAGGGAATGGCAGCCAGATCCAACTCAGCGCTCACCCCCGAGCCACGGCAGACCTCTAGCAAGTGTCCCAAAAGACCAAAGCCCGTTACATCGGTTAGGGCGTGAACCTGGGCTCGCCGGGCCAGTTGCGGGCCAATGCGGTTGAGCTGGGTCATCACTTGTAAAACTTCTGCATAGCCCGCTGTGCTGAGCTGACCCTTTTTCAGGGCGGTGGTCATTACCCCGATCCCCAGCGGCTTGGTCAGGATGAGATCGTCGCCAGGCTGAGCAGTGGCGTTGCGACGGATGTGCTGCGGGTGGGCCAGCCCTGCCACCACCAGGCCGAAGATGGGCTCAGGGGAATCGATGGAGTGCCCCCCAGCCAGAGGGATCCCCGCTTCCTGACAGACTTGGATCCCCCCGGCCATGATCTCCCGAATGACCGACAGGGGCAGGGTGTTGACCGGCATGCCCAGGATGGCCAGGGCAAGGATGGGCGTGCCCCCCATCGCGTAAACATCGGAAAGGGCATTGGCGGCAGCGATGCGGCCAAAATCCACCGGATTGTCCACGATGGGCATGAAAAAGTCGGTGGTTAGAATGAGGGCCTGCTCGTCGTTGAGTTGGTAAACGGCGGCGTCGTCGCTGGTTTCAGCTCCCACCAACAGGGCTGGATCCGACCAGAGGAGGGGCAGCTCCTTGAGAATCTGCTGCAGCAGCGCAGGGGCAATCTTGCAGCCGCAGCCGCCACCATGGGAGTACTGGGTGAGGCGAATAGGAGGCTCCATATCAGGCGAAGGGCGAAAAGGTGGGCTTGACTTCACTGTAGCGGCCTCTGCCGGCAACTGGAAAAGGAGAGCGCTGGGTTAAGGTTGAAGGGATCCCTTATCCCTACCGTTGCCATGGCCTTTGTTCCCTTGCACTTGCACAGCGAGTACAGCCTTCTAGACGGGGCTAGCCGACTGCCACTTTTGATTGAGCAAGCAGTGGCTATGGGTTTCCCAGGGCTGGCCCTGACGGATCACGGCGTTATGTACGGGGCCATCGAACTGGTGAAACTGTGTAAAAGCAAAGGGATTAAGCCAATCATCGGCAACGAAATGTATGTTATCAACGGCAACATTCGGGACAAAAGCCGCAAGTACCCCAAGTATCACCAAGTGGTCTTGGCCAAAAACACCCAGGGCTACAAAAACTTGGTGAAGCTGACCACCATTTCCCATCTCCACGGCGTTCAAGGCAAGGGGATCTTCGCTCGACCCTGCATCAATAAAGAGTATTTAGCGCAATACAAGGAGGGGTTGATTGTTACCAGCGGCTGCCTTGCTGGAGAGGTTCCCCAGGCCATTTTGCAGGGGCGGCCAGAAATTGCTCGTCAGGTTGCCGCCTGGTACCAGGAACAGTTTGGAGATGACTACTACATCGAGATCCAGGATCACGGCTACCGGGAAGACCGCTTTGTCAATGTGCAATTGGTTCGCATTGCTCGGGAGTTGGGGATCCCAATCATCCTCACCAACGATACCCACTTTATTTCTTGCTGGGATGTGGAGGCCCACGATGCCCTGCTCTGTATCCAGACAGGCAAATCCCTCACCGAGAAAAATCGCCTTCGCTACACGGGCACAGAGTACCTAAAAAGCCTAGAGGAAATGCGCCGCCTCTGCCGCGATCACCTCGAGCAGGAGGTCATCGACGAGGCGATTGCCAATACCCTCAAAGTGCTGGAAAAGATTGAGGACTATGACCTGTTTGGGGAAATACGCATGCCTGACTACCCAGTTCCCCCAGGTCATTCTGCCGATAGCTACCTTGCTGAACTAGCCTGGCAAGGCTTGGCAAAGCGCTGTGGCGTCGCCCATCCGGATCAGATCCCCCAAAACTATCGGGAGCGCCTGCGCTTTGAGCTGGATATCATCCAGCAAAAGGGGTTTTCCAGCTATTTCTTGGTGGTCTGGGACTATGTTCGCTATGCCCGTGAGCACGGGATCCCAGTGGGCCCAGGCCGTGGTTCGGCAGCCGGATCCCTGGTGGCCTACGCCCTACAGATTACCAATATCGATCCTGTCAAATACGGGTTGCTCTTCGAGCGTTTTCTCAACCCAGAACGGCAATCAATGCCAGATATCGATACTGACTTTTGTATCGAGCGTCGGGGAGAGCTGATCGAATACGTAACCCGCAAGTATGGACAGGAGCGAGTGGCTCAGATCATTACCTTTAACCGCATGACTTCCAAAGCTATCCTCAAGGACGTTGCTCGGGTGCTGGATATCCCCTATGCCGAAGCTGACAAAATGGCAAAGTTGATCCCGGTGTCCCGGGGCAAGCCGGCAAAACTAGAGGAGATGATCGGCGAGAACACTCCTGCTCCGGAGTTCAAGGAAAAATATGAGAAAGACCCAACCACCCGCCGCTGGATTGACCTAGCTCGGTTGCTAGAAGGCACCAACAAAACCTTTGGAGTCCATGCCGCTGGCGTAGTCATCTCCAAGGATCCGTTGGATGAGATTGTGCCTTTGCAGTACAACAATGAAGGCCAAATTATTACCCAGTACTCGATGGAGGACATCGAGTCTTTGGGCTTGTTGAAGATGGACTTTCTGGGGCTGCGCAACCTAACCCTGATCCAGCGGACTGTAGAGCTAATTCGAGAACATAGAGGCGTTGTGATTGATCTGGACAACCTACCACTGGACGATCCAAAGACTTACCAACTTTTGGAAAAAGGGGAGGTGGAAGGGATCTTCCAACTGGAATCTTCCGGGATGAAGCAGGTGGTGCGAGAGCTCAAGCCCTCAAATCTGGAAGATATTTCCTCGGTCTTGGCTCTCTACCGACCGGGGCCATTGGATACGGGCATGATCCCAGACTTTATCGATCGCAAACATGGCCGCAAGCCGATAACCTATGCCCACGACCTTCTCAAGCCAATCCTTCAAGATACCTATGGGGCTATCCTCTACCAAGAACAGATCATGCGCATTGCCCAAGACATGGCCGGCTATACCCTGGGCCAGGCTGACCTGCTGCGGCGGGCGATGGGGAAAAAGAAGGTCTCGGAAATGGAGAAACACCGCGAGCAGTTTGTTCGAGGAGCAGTCGAGCGAGGTGTGGCTAAAGAAGTAGCCACGGAGCTCTTCGACCAGATGGTTGCTTTTGCCGAGTATTGCTTTAACAAATCCCATTCTACAGCCTACGGATTGATTACTTTCCAGACCGCCTATCTAAAAGCCAACTACCCAACAGAATACATGGCAGCGCTGCTTTCTTCTGTAAGCGGGGATCAGGATAGAGTCCAGCGCTACATCACCTACTGCCTGTCAATCGGAATCCAAATTGAGCCGCCTGACATCAACCGCTCCGGCCTAGACTTTACGCCTCAGGGATCCAGCATTTTGTTTGGTTTGGGGGCAGTGAAGAATGTAGGCGAGGGAGCGGTGCAAAACATTCTGGCCACTCGCCAGGCTGGCGGCCCCTTTACCTCTTTGGCCGACTTTTGCCAGCGGGTCGATCTGCGCATCGTCAACCGCCGGGCCATAGAGTCGCTCATCTGTGCAGGCGCTTTCGACGGTATTTCCGGCAACCGCAAACAGCTCATAGCGGATCTGGATCCCGTCCTCAGTTGGGCGGCGGAGCGGGCCAAGTCCAAAGCCATTGGCCAAGCCAGCCTGTTTGATTTGCTGGGCAGCAGCAGTCAGGGCTTTACGGAAGCGCCCCAAGGGCCTGCAACTGAAGATTTTCCACCGCAGGAAAAGCTGAGGCTAGAGCGGGAACTGTTGGGCTTTTATGTTTCGGATCACCCTCTGCGGCGGCTCCAAAAGCAAGTACAGCTGCTAGCTCTTGTCAACCTCGCTGACTTAAAGACCTGCTCGTCCGAGGCCTCAGTCGGCATTCTCGCTCTAGTGACCGCCATCAAAACCGTCAGCACCAAAAAAGGGGAGCGCATGGCCATTTTGCAACTAGAAGATCTGACAAGCACTTGCGAAGCGGTGCTCTTCCCCAAGACTTACAAGCGTTTGCGCAGTTGCCTGCAGGTGGATCAACGGCTCTTGGTTTGGGCTAAGGTCGACCAGCGGGATGAGCAGGTGCAATTGATTGTGGAGGATCTGCAGCCCATTGAAGCAGTAAGCTGGGTCACGGTGGAAGTTCCCCTGGACTCTGCTGGAACCGTAGAGGAGCGGCGCCGTCTGCAAGCGGTACTTGCCGGTCAACGCTCGGAAGCTCAGGAAGAAAATCGCATTCCCGTGGTGGCTGCCCTCGTCGCCCCCCCCCACACCCTCTGGGTGCGGCTGGGATCCGAATTTTGGGTGAAAGATGCCGAGGCCACCGTTGCAGCTCTGCGCCAGGCCGGCTACACTGCCCGCAAGGAAGCGCTAGCCTCCTGAGAGACCACCCAACTGTTGTCCCAGCCAGCTGCGCAACTGCGCTACCGTTAGCCGCGGAGAAGGGCGCGGTAGGGGCTGTTCCGGATCCCCAGCCACCTTCAGCACGGGAACCTCGAGGGAGTACTGCTCCCACCAAAGGGGGTTGGAAGTAATGTCACGGATTTCCAGCTCCCTGACTTCAGGGATCTGCTGCAACTTCTCCGCTAAGCCCTCGCAGAGGTGGCAGCCAGGCTTGCTGTAGAGAATTAGCGGCGGCCAAGGCATAGGGGATCCCTCAGGCAAGCCGACGGTGTTGCAGCGAGGGCATCTGCCGTCGGACAAGCTGCAGCCGCTCTGGGTCGATCTCAGCAATGGCCGCCCCTGGTTTTTCGCCGCCGGCATCCGCCAAGATCGTCCCCCAGGGATCCACGATCATGGCATGCCCGTGGCACTGCCGCCGCGCGTAGTGGGTGCCCACCTGGGCAGGGGCGATGACATAACAGGTGTTTTCAATAGCCCGACACTGCAGTAAAACCTGCCAGTGATCCCGGCCCGTGTATGCCGTAAAGGCGGCAGGGATCAGCAACACCTCTGCCCCCCGATCCACCAGGGAGCGATACAGCTCGGGAAAGCGCACGTCGTAACAGACCGAAAGGCCAAGGGTGCCTAGCCGTTCTTCCTGGTAGACAACCACCTCGTTGCCGCTCACCACCGTGTTGGACTCGCGGTAGGTGTTGCCGTCGGGCAAGTTGACGTCGAAAAGGTGGATCTTGCGGTAGCGAGCCAGCTCTCTGCCCTCTGGGCTGTAGAGGGCGGCCGTGTTGTACACCTTGCCCTCTCCATCTGGCACCGGGTATCCCCCACCCAGCACAAATACCTGGTAGCGCTGGGCCATCTTGGCCAAGAATTCCTCCGCCCGCTGCGCGATCTCCGGAGCAAGACGAACTTTCTCTTCCTCTGGCCCCATGAAGGCAAAGTTTTCCGGCAGGGTTACGAGCTCACAGCCCCGGCGCGCCGCAAAGTCAATCCACTCCTCTGCCTGCTGGAAGTTGCCGGCCAGATCAGGCGTGCTGGTCATCTGAAGGGCGGCTGCCAAGTAGGATTGCATAGGGAAACTCCGGGAAAACTCAAAGGATCCAGCTGGCTAGCCCGCCAGATGCCACCAGCCGAAAGCAGGCCCCACAAATCGCACTATCACCCAGACAATGGCTAGGAGAATAATGCCGGCCCAAGTGCCTCGAGTTGTCCAGTTGTAGATCGTGCGGGCTTGGGCTTTGGTGAGAGGAATGCTTTTGAAGCTGGGAAACAGCAACTCTTGGTCGGGATCTGGGCTGCTGCGGGTTTTGCGGCGTTTGGCTTCGCCCATGACCTGGCCTCCAAGGGTTTTGGCGCAGTCGCGACTTTCATCTTAACCTAATTCCCTTTGAGCCTCTCCTAGGCGGTGGGGTCGGCTGCAGTTGAGGAGGCAAGACTTAACTAGAAGCGCTGGTGTAGAAGCGCAAGGCAAAGCGCCAGAACAGATGGGATCCCCACAGCAACCCTCCTGCCAACAGGGCGGATCCCACAAGCCAGGGCCATTGGGCTCGCCCCAACAAAGCTTCCGCCGGCACTGTGGTCAAGAAAGCCACCGGCACGACGAAGGTAAAAAACAGCCGATAGGCCACCGGATAGGCCACCAGCGGGAATCGCCCAGCCTCTACCAAGCCCCGCAGCACCTCGGTGACGTTGTAGATCTTAACAAACCAGATGCTGGTGGCCGCCAGCATAAACCAGAGGCTGTAGAGAATGACCAGCCCCAGCAAAAAGGGCACTAGCCCCAGGACATAGGCCCAGGCTGGCAGCTCCAACTGGATCCCGGCGTAGAGAATCAGCAACAGGCCAAAGCCGATATCCACCAGGCCCCAGGGAGAGAACACCCGCGTTGACAGCCAAAACTGGCTGCTGATGGGCTTGAGCAAAACAAAATCCAGGGTGCCCTCCTGCACCTGCTGCACGATGCGATTGAGGTTGACGTTAAAGAGGCTGGTCGACACCCCCTGGAGGATGGTGAACACCCCCAGGACGATGAGCGCCTCCGGCCAACTCCAGCCCCCCAAGCGGTGCCCCTGCTGGTAGAACAGCGACAGCCCAAACAAGGCTGACGCCAGGCCGCCTAAGCTGCTGAGGCTGGCAAAGAAAAAATTGGCCCGGTACTCCATTTCTGCTGCTACAGAAGTGCTCCAAAACAGCCACAACACCTGCAAGTAGCGCAGCACTTGGGTTCTCTCCAGTCTCAGCCTTTATTCCACTTGCGGTAGCAGCGGGCAGTGATGAGATAGGGATGAAACACTTCCAAAAAGTGACTTTGCAGCACCTGGAAGAATTGCTCAACTTTCTGGGGGTCGTCCAGGTGGAAAGGAAACTCGTCGTTAAACCCCTTGAAAAAATACCAGTTGATCAACAACTTACCTTCCGGCTTGAGCCAAGCGTAAAACTGGCGCAACTGAGCTGCTGGATCTGGCAGGTGTTCCACCACATCGAAGCAGAGGATGGTATCAAAGATCTCTTCTGGCAAGGTTTCTGGACAGTGGATCCGCTCGCTTAGACCCAATTTTTCCGCCCGCAGTTGTACAAACTGCCGATGGATGGGGTTGATATCCCAAAAAATCACCTGCTCCACTGCTGGGCAGAGGGCTGCCCCAATGGTGTGGGTGCCAATGCCTCCGCCAAAATCCAGCACCAGCCCGCGGGCCTGATCCGCCACCAGGCGCAGGGTGTCACCGATGTAGTCGGTGCTGCTTAGGTGCCAAGCGGCCAAGTCCAGCAGATAGGCAGATCCCACCCGATCCCGGTAAAAGGCCTCTACCTGATCCCAGCCGAAGTCGCGCCGGCCCAGCTCTGCCAACTGTTGTTGCCCAGCTCGCAGCTTTTCCTGCAGCTCGGCGGCTTCAAGACCGAGGAAGGCTCCCAGGTGAGCTTCCAGGTCAAAGCCATTTTGCCAGTAGCTGCTCAGCGCAGGGGGAATGGAAGCCACGGGAACCCAAAGCTCACTAGGCTGCTGGTCTCAGGATACCGCAAGGCAGGGGATGGCAGTGAAGCTTTCGTTCTCTCTGAGCGCTTCTTTCTCGGTGTCCTGCTGGGATCCCGGCTCAGGAACATTGGGCGGCGTCTTCAAAAGGATAGCCAAGGTATCGGGACTGAAGTGGTCGGTGCTCCTAACAATGGCTGTTACCCTCGGCCCAAACCCGATCTGGTCAAAAAGCTGCAGCCGATGAGAGGAAACCCGTTTCCCATTGACGAACAAACCATTGGTGCTTTGACGAGAGCCAGGGCTGCCGTCAAAGATCACGTAGCTGTATCCAGCCTGGCTTTCTTCAGGAACGCGGATAATGACAGCGTGCTGGCGGGAAACAAAGGGGTCATAGAGACGGATGTGGCTGTTGGCGGCTCGCCCTACCGAGTAGTAAATCTTGTCCAACACAACGCCGCGCTGGCCCAGCTGATCCTTGAAGATCAGGATTAGGGGGGCAGGGCTGTGTTGGGAAGCATCCATGCTCATCTGGAACAAGGTCTAGCATTGCCCTGGCCTTCAAAAAGGCAGGGCGTTACACAGAAGCTGCAGCTCAGTTCAAGTGGGGCTTCTCCTCTCCCTGGGTTTGCTACAGTATACATCGCCAATCTGAAGGGAGGTGGAGTAGAGCTCTATACCTGGCGGCCGAGCTCTTGCCCAAGGCAAAGAGGTGGGTTGCGAGTTTACCCTGGAGAGGAGATCATAGAGTCCTATCCGAGCTAAAAGTTCCCATTAACAGCGTGACAGTGGAACCTAGGCAGATTCAGTTAGATCCTCAAGCCCTTGGCCCCACCACAGCTACTGCAGCCATCAAAGCCCACTTGGATTTGCTGTTGTTGGGCCTGGAGTCCTTGAGCGGGGAGAGTTCCGAGGCCGTTCTGGCAGCAGCCAAGGCCCTGAACCTAGAAGAGTACATTGGCGATCGAGTGGCCCTCTGGCGCCTGCGCAACGCCAATCCCCTCCGCCGCACTAGCGGTGAACCCAAGAAAGTCGAGATCGCAGAGGCCCGCGCCCTGGCCAGAGTAATTGCCTATCTGGCAGCCCAGCAACAGGCCCGTATCCGTAGCACGCTGGAGCAACTGGAAGCTGCCCTCAAGCAGGAGCTCAGCCCTTTCCGTCAGCCGCTGGTGGGCGATTATCTAGGCGAGTTTATCTCCCACTACCGCAGCCGTATGGTGGATGGGGATGTCCGCGATGAGGATAGCCTTGCCGAACTGGCTCTGCGCATCCTGATTGAGCTGCTGTTCTACAGTAGCCCCCGGGGAGCAGAGCGCCTGTGGAAAGCCTTGCTCAATCGCCCTGAGATGGATCTCCCTGCCAGCAGCAAGGTAGGATCAGATGCCCTGCCCTCTTCCTAGCCCTCAGCCTTGGAGTTATGCCCAGCCTCACCCTCAGCCAAACCTATCACCAGCCCACCTCGACCCTCACCGTGCGCGGGGAAGCGCCCCTCCCTTCCCGGCCAGTTGATGGCTCTGCTAGGTTGCCATTACAGGCGATTGAGAGCAACTTTGAGTGTCAGCTGGAAATCCGCCAGGGAGAGACTACCAAAACTCTGCAGGGAGACAGCGTTTGGCTCAAGAATTTGATCACGGTGATCGACCGCTACGTTGAATCCCAGCTCAGCGGTACGCCCAAGGGAACTTTCAGTGGTACGGCGGCCATCCGCCCGCTGGATTTTATTTCCCACCGCCTTACGGTGCGGCAGGGGGAGGATCGCATTGCCCAGGTGGATCTGTCGATGACGCAGTTGTATGACCTCCTGGAAAACCTCTCGCAGGCGGCTGAAGATCTGCCCCAACTGGACAAACTGGCAACGCCGCCGACGCCGGCTTGGTATCGACAGCCCACCGCAATTGCTGCCTTGCTGGCGGGCGGGATTGCCCTGGTGGCTGGGGTTGGCCTCTGGGTCAGCCGCAGGGATCCCCCCCCTCCTCCCTCCCCACCCCAGGAGCAGCTCACTGCGCCGGAAGCCGCTGGAGATCTCCAGCAGCGTCTGGAGAGTACCCTGGCCCAGCGGTGGCAGTCTCCCCCAGGTTTGCAGGAGAGCTTAGTCTACCGGGTAACGGTGGATGAGACGGGATTCCCCTTGGCTGCCGAACCAAAGAATGCGCCCGCTCGGGAGCGCCGCGCCATAACCCCCTTTGCCGACGTGCCTGAGGTAGCGCCGGATCCCTTGCCAAGGGGGGCTAGGCAGTTTCGCGTCAGCCTGGGGCCGGCTGACCAAGTGGAAGTGGCCGCAGTCCAGTAAAGCTGGGTTCAATTAGGAGCTGGCGCCTTTTGGAGCGGGTGGGGATCCCCAGCACGGGCAAGGTTTTGGTAGCCAATGCCTCCTACGAGCCGCTCAACATCACCAGTTGCGCCGGGCTATCGCGCTGCTCAAGGGCAAGGCTGAGCAAATCGGGCACAACGGTAAAGTAGTCCACGGCAACGTTCTTCTGCCTACGGTCATCCGTCTTCGCCACTATTGGATTCCCCTGACGCAGCCCAATGTCCTCCATCGCGATGGGCACCGCTGCCAATACTGCGGCTGCTATGGTGAAGACCTCACCCTAGATCCCGTGATCCCGCGGCGCCAGCGATACCTGGGAAGTGGCTGAAGTATACCATTGGCCTGGAAGGAGCTTTGCCGCCACAGCCGTTGGACAACCTCGGCTAGATCCTCATGGATGGCGGCACTAGCGGGGAGGGGAAAGGGATCCTCTCCTCGATCCAGCGATGGATAATGGCATTAACCTCGGCGGGACACTCGTCGTGGGGGCAGTGGCCAGCTTCCAAGAAGTATTCCACTGCCGTGGGGTAGTAAGTGCGATAGAGCTGCGAGCGCTCGCGAACCCGCATCCAGGGATCCCGCTCGCCCCAGATGAGCAGCAGGGGTCGCGCTAGGCTGCGCAGCAGCTCGTCCACGTAGCGTCCTTTTTGTCCGCCGCGCATCAGAGCCACAAACACATCGGCCGCCCCCGGCTCCCGCGTAGGCCGGTGAATGTCTTCCACCAGCTGGTCTGTCACTGCCGCCTGATTGTAGTAGACCTGCTTGAGCTTGGCCCGGATCACCTGGGGCTGGCGCAAGTACTGAAACAACAGGTAAGACACCAAGGGCTGACGCAGACTCCAACCCACCAGCTTGCCCAGCCACTGCCGGGATCCCTTGGCAGTGGAAAAGCCGCCGGCTCCATTGAGCAGCACCACACCCCGCACCCATTCGGGATGCTCCGCTGCCAGGCTAAGCACCACATAGCCGCCCAGGGAGTTGCCAATGGCCACCACTGGCTGTCGGATCACCTGTTGACAGAAGTCCCGCAGTTGGTCTTTCCAGAGCTCAGCGTCGTAGTTCCACTTGGGCTTGGCGGAACGGCCAAAGCCAAGCAAATCAATGGCATAGACCTGGTAGTGTTGCGCCAATTCGGGAATGTTCTTGCGCCAGTGGTCAGTGGAGGCTCCAAAGCCGTGCACCAACAGCAGAGGCTGGCCCTGCTCGCCCTGTTCAACATAATGGACAGGCTGCCCTCGCCAAATCCAGCGGGCCGAGATAGGAGTGGCCAGTGCCGATGTTGAAGCCATAAGGGTTGCTCGCAAGCTTCTCTTCATCCTAGTCGATTTGCCTGGCCAACTCCGAAGGCTACGGGTCAGAGTATTAAACACGGGTTGGATACGCAAATGATCGCATTTTTAACAGGTCATCTTGTTGCGGTAGAACTGGGAGAGCGCAGCAGCCTCACTCTAGAGGTGCAAGGGATCGGCTATCGCATCCAGGCGCCGGCACGTTTTCTCAAGCAACTGCCCCCCATAGGGGAGCCCGTGCGGGTGTTCACCCATTTGCTCGTGCGGGAGACCGAGCTGGTGTTGTATGGGTTTGGCTCGGCAGCGGAGCGGGATCTGTTTGCAGAACTGATTAAAGTACCAGGGGTGGGGCCAGCCCTAGGCTTGGCATTGCTCAACACCTTTGCCCTACCGGAGCTGGTCCAGGCAGTGGTAACTGAAAATGCCCGCCTCCTCTCCCTGGCTCCAGGGGTAGGACACAAGACCGCCCAGCGGCTGGCGCTGGAGCTAAAAAGCAAATTGGCCCACTGGCGAAAAGGCCTGGAGAATGCCAATCAGCCTTGGTCGGGGGGGCCGCCTTCCCCTATCCGCGAAGAGGTGGAAATGGCCTTGCTGGCCCTTGGCTATAGCCCCCAGGAAATCCAAGCAGCCCTCCAAGCCCTGCCACCCCAGCCCCGGCAAACAGAGGATTGGCTGCGCGATGCCATCAGCTACCTCAGCCAACAGCCATGAATTCCTCTGCTCCCAAGCAGCGCCGCGTTGGCATTCTCGGCGGCACCTTTAACCCCGTCCACCACGGCCATCTGATCATGGCCGAGCAAGCCCTCTGGCAGTTCAACCTGGATCAGGTGCTGTGGATGCCGGCAGGGGATCCACCCCACAAGCCCTTAGCTGGGGGCGCCAGCAAAGAGGATCGCCTGGCCATGGTAAAGCTGGCCATTGCTGACCATGAGCGCTTTGCCTGCTCGGACTTGGAGATCCGCCGTCCCGGCCCTTCTTACACTATCGAGACCCTACGCTGCCTCATCCAGGAACAGCCCAACACCCAGTGGTATTGGATTATCGGCGTGGATGCCCTGCGGGATCTGCCTCAGTGGTACCAGGCAGAGGAGCTGGCCCGCCTCTGTCAGTGGATTGTTGCCCCTCGCCTTGATGCTGGCGACGCTGCCCAGGTGCTGCGGGCGGTGGCTGAGAAGCTACCCATCCAGGCGGAAATCCTGGAAGCCCCTACCCTAACCCTTTCTTCCACCTACCTGCGCCAGCAGATCCAAAAAGGGGGATCCATCCGCTACTTGGTACCCCCCGCCGTGGAGCACTACATTCGCCAACACCGACTCTATCTCGACCCTTGAAGAAAGGAAGAGGAGGGATCCCTCCTCTCCGAATAAACCAACTGGCTACAGCAACGGCTCGCCCAACTTTTTTTCCCGTCGAGGAGAGGCTGAGGTTCAAAGGTGCTGTTTTCCTATGGTGGGAGGGGCTTGAGCGAGCAGGCAATCTCCAGTGAAAACTGCAACCCAACCTGCTTAGTAAGCCAGGCCCATGCTGCGGGTGGTTTCGGGGCCCAGATAGACGCGGATGCTCAGGAAATCGGTGGGGCAAGCGGTTTCACAGCGTTTGCAGCCAACACAGTCTTCGGTGCGGGGGGCTGCGGCGATCATGCCGGCTTTGTTGTTCCCCTTCCAGGGCACCATTTCCAACACATCGGTGGGGCAAGCCCGCACGCACTGAGTACAGCCGATGCAGGTGTCGTAGATCTTGACCGTGTGAGCCATTGGTGTTCTCCAGTCGAGCAGTTCAAAAGATTTACCGAAGAGCGCGGCAGCCAAACCGCTGCGCAGGTGCCCCCAGTGTACTGTAGCCCTGTCCAGCCACCCCAATCTCCGATGCAAATGTTTACATCCTCCGTCTTCCCAGCGGACTGCTGGTGGGGTTGGGCTAGGATGACCTGAGGAAGGACAGGGCAAGGGATCCTCCCGATGAGACACTCGCCGCGGGATTGGAAACAGCAAGCCCAAGGCCAGCTGCGCCGTCTTTGGCCCATTTTGGCCGAGATCTACACAGAGAACGTCCCTCGCTTGCGCCGCTGGGATCAGCAGCTCACCAACTGGGTGTACCGCCGCGGCTGGAGGGTGGATCCCTCTCTGCCCAAGGTGGCCATCTACGTGCTGGTGGCGGTGGCGATCCTGGCGATCCCACCTCTCACCTTTGTGGCTTTGGGGGCTTTTCTCACCTTTCTAGGTGTCCAAATTGTTCAAAAGTGGGCAGAGGTGGATCCCGACCGCCAAGTTCAGCGCCGCTACTTGCCCAGGGCTCATGAGGATGAAGATGACTAAGGAACTGGCAGACGGGCAACTAGCCCTCTCCAGGTGATGGGGGCTGCTGGATGCCTAAGCGTTGCTTTGCCTGTCTGATCACCTTCTGGTGGGAGCGGTTTTCTAGCCTCTCTAGGCCGATGGCGCCAGCCAGGATCCCTAACTGCAGGGCCAAGCTGGGCAAGGTGGTCTCTAGATCCCGCCCTGCCAAGGCCTGAAAGAAAAACACCAACGCACCAACTGTGGCCGAGAATCCCACCGCCAGGTAGATAAAGCGGCGCAAGCTGCGGTAGGGAGCGGCCACTTCGGCAAGCAACCTTGCCCGCTCCAGGGTGGGATCCCGACTGGGTGACAGAGGTGCACTGGCTTCGGGTGAAGGCTTGGAATGCAGTCCTGTCATTCTATACCTCCTCAGGCAACAGCAAGGGATCCCGCCCAGAAATTGCCGCCAGGCTTTCCTCAGCGGCTCGACAGGCGGCCAGAATGTCCTGCTCTTCTCCGCCCAAGTACACGCGGCCAAAGCTGCCAAAGGGCATTACCTCGAGGATGTTGATCCGGGCCGATTTTTCTGCCTCGTTGGCGGCCAGGGGGGCATAGCCTGCCGGCTGCACCTCCAGGATGTAGAGGGTTTGGCCCGCTAGGAGCATTTGGCCGCGGCGGAAACGGTTGATCAGCTGAGTCTGGTGGGGATCGATGTTGCGGATAATTTGGCTGGAGATGATGCGCGGCCTTAGGCGCTCCTTTTCGCTTACCCCCAAAGCCGCTAGGATGGCTTGCCCAGCCGTGCGGGTATCCCCCTGGTTACTGGAGTGAACCTCCAAAAGGCCGTAGAGGCGCTCCACCACCTGCAACCCTGGCCTTACCGAGGTGGCTTTGAGGGCAATGTCCATGACGCGGTTGATCTCGATGCCGGGGGAGATTTCGACCCAGAGGGAAGTGTCCCCTGGCAGGGGCAAGAAGCCCTGGGCCACCGTGCCCAAGTAGGCGGCGTACTGGGGCTGGAGCCGATCCAAGAACACGTAGCTGCGTAGATCAATCCCCAAAGGAGTTCCCCCCTAGTCGCTTGGGCTCTGTAGGATGACAACCTGGGAGTGGATCCCTATCTTCAGTCTCGCCTGGTCCGGCCAGCTTTGGAGAAGGGGGTTGGCGGGACTACAGGTCGCCCTGGGTCACTCCTTTCACCGGGCTCAGGGCTTCCAGAATGAGAGCCGCATCCACTTCCTCCAGAAAGCGCTGGGCCGCCGATTGGCTGTTTCCGACTGATGGTAGCTGTGAGGCGATGGCCTCTGTCAAATCCGCCACAGCTGGAGGCGCAGATGGCGACGCCTTTCCCCCAGCGGCTGGAGCTGCGGAAACTCCTCCAGGATAGGAGCGGCGGCCTGGACATGGGAAGCCTCGACCAGAGCTGGCAGGTGGCTAGCGGCCCAGTCGGCGTGGATTGGCAGCCCAAGGGTAGAGATCCCTTCTGGGCCATAGCGAGCCAAAGGATCCAGCAAAGCCGACTTCGCCAAAGGTCAGGGAGCTGTGTAGCCCAGGTGGGTAGCTAGGATCGGCACTTTGCTAGCCTGCAACAGGAACTCCACCCAGCCGGGGCGGCCACGTAGCGGGTTTGCCGCAGCAGCAACAGCAGCAAGTCCTCTTGAGGATTGGCTGCGGGGTCTCGAGCGGGCAAGACCTGGATGGAACACTCCCTTCCCTCTTGCCTAGCCGACCGGCAACAGACCTGCTCCTGACTACTACTAACAAAGGGCTGAAACTGGGGATCCCGGAGGCGCAGGGGCTGGCCACGATCCCAAGCCTCTCAAGGCCGCCGCAGCAGCAGGATTGCCGTCACCATCAACAGCGTTAACAACAGGCAAAGAATCAGGAACCCACTGAGCAACTGGGTTTGGCTGGGGAAGAGCACCGCGCCGAAAAACCCCACGGCCAAAATAACCCCCAAGCTGAGGGTCAAGCCCAAGAGCATGGATCCCTGGAGGGTATTTTCCCGCCGCAGCACCCATTGCTGGCCGTTCCAGAACCAGATCTTGCGGTAGGGATAGGAAACAGCCAACTGCTCAATGTGCAGGCGGTCGGGGGTAATGGCGAAGATATGCTGGCAACGGCTGCACCCGAAGGCCTCAGTTAGGGTGATCAGGCGCAGCTGGCCTTGCTGGTAACACGGGCAGGGGTAGACCTTGGTGGGCTCGATGGGCTGAGCCACCCGCAGGGACGATTTCCGCCGAGGCCACTTGCGGAGAGAAGAAAACGCCACAGCTCTCAGTTGGTGAGAAGTCGGGATCCCTCACATCTTAATCCCTAGCCACGTTGATTCAAGCTACCCAGAGATGGTGGGCATAGCGCCAAGTGAGGATTTGGTTGAGGGCGAAAAAGATGAAAGCCAAAAGCACATACCCCAGCTTTAGGGTATTGCCAAGATAGGGCCGGATCCGTTCGGGGATGAAGCTAAAATCGGTGTACTTAGCCCAATGCACCAACGCCAATACCTGCACGAGGTGAACCGGCAAGCAGTAGCGGCTCATGCTTCGCTGGCCCACCGCACTCCCCCCTGCTAGGGCAATATAAAACATCGACCAAGCGGCCAAATGAAACCCCAGCCTCTCCTGCCAGCACTGACTTTTACCAGCTGTAGCGCTGATCCCATCTATCAAACCAGTCACCAGTAGGGATCCCAGGGTGAGGGGAACAAACAGTTGACTGAGAGAAATTGCCCATATCTGGTCTCCCAAAGCCCTAGAAGGGGAAAACAGGGATTGCCAGTGGTCAATAGAAAAAAGGGGAGTGTAGGTGTGCGCTTGAACAATGGCTAGGTAATTAACAAAGCTGGAACCAAAGTAAGGCTGCATTTTCATGTAGAGCTCCCAGCTTCCAAAGAAAAGCTGACAGTAGAGAAAAAAGCCTAGGCCCCCCAGCAAAGCTAGGCTCACTGTAGCCAGGTTCCAAAGCCAACGTCGGGATCCTGACCAGAGATTGAGAAGCGGAATCAAGGCTACGGGCAAGCCAACAATGCGAGTGGCACTCATCACCAAGCCGTGAACCCCGGCTAGCAGCATCAGCAGAGGACGCTCCCAGTGAATTGACCAGTAGAGAAAACCCAACAAGCTGGCTACAAACAAAGATTCGCTGTAGCCCACACACAGATAAAAGCTAGTGGGATAGGCCAGGATGAGCAAACTTGCCAAGATTTGCCAGACCAGGGGAATTTGCCAGCGGCGGTAAAACAGGAAAAGGTAAATCCACATCAGCCAGCAAAAGAGCTGAGCGGCGAGGTAAAGCCCTACCTCGGGTTCGATTCTCAACAAGCGGCTGATAGTAGCAACAGCGAGGGGATAGCCGGGGAAGAAGGCCACGTTGCTCTGCTCGTAGGCAATCTTGTCGAAGCCCAAAAACTGATAACCCTGCCGCACGATGCCTAGATACCAATGGCTATCCCACTGAGTTAGGCCCTTGAAGATGGAAACATAATCGCTTTCCTTACTCCAGAGCGAGATCATGAAGATCTGCAGCACCGTCAGGGCCAAACTGGGCAGCAAGATTTGCCATAAGAAAGGGGCAAGATGTTGCCAACCTGGCTGCAACAGCTGACTGAGTTGCTTCAATCTATTCTTGGTAATCATTGTCGAAGTTCACCTGCCAGAGCCTGTGGCTATAGAGCTGGGTGCCAAATTTGCCCTTGACCCAATCGGCAAAGTTGCGGGGAGCTGGCCGCGGAATGAGTTGTGCCCAAAGATAGGAAAGGACAATGGGCAGGCTTTCCCACCACCCCACTTTGCGCAGGACTTCCCAAGCTTGAATGGGGTACTGAAAATATTGCTTGCGGTAGTAGATGCGGGTAAGCCGCCGGACAGTTACTTGTTCGGATCCCAAAACCTGGTTCCACAACTCCAGCACCGCTGGGATCTTGGTAAAAAACCGGTGCGGGCCATAGTCGAGAATGAACCCCTGGTAGCGAATGCTTTTGGCCAAGCCCCCGACTCCCTCTTCTCGTTCCACTACCACCACGGGGAAGCCCAGCTGGGTCAAGCGGTAGGCAGCCGCCATGCCCGCCGGCCCTGCCCCCAGGATATAGATGGGATCCCGCATCTGGCCTTGCTCTTGCCTTCAAGCCTTGCCGACATTGTAGTACCTGCAAAACCCTGGGAAAATGGGCAGAGGAGGCTGCGGCTGGAGGCTGGCCTGTGCTGTTGACCAAGGGCTTTGAGGTAGAAATGTACACCGGCACCGCCGCCGGGGAAGTGGTGGGGCTGTCGGATCGCATCTGCCGGGCCTTGCCGGGGTTCATGCGAGAACCGGATCGGCGCAACGTGGAGTACATCACCCCGCCCCTTCGCCGCTACGAAGATCTGCTCTGTGCCCTTCTTCGGCCCCGCCTGCAACTGCGGCAGTTTTTGCGCCGCCTGGGCCCTTACACCCTCTTGCCGGGGAGCACCCTGGCTTTGGGCGGCAGCGACCACTTTGAGCGCTCGGATCCGGGCAACCCCTACCACGACTACATCGAGCGCACCTACGGCACGCGGGTGGTAACTGCCAGCATCCACATCAATGTTGGCCTGCCGGATAGCGAGGCCATTTTCCTCGCCTGTCGTCTGCTGCGGGCGGAAGCCCCTCTTTACTTGGCCCTGAGCGCTTCTTCCCCTTTCCTGGACGGCCAGGTAACGGGCTATCATTCCAGCCGTTGGCAGGTGTTTCCCAAAACGCCAGCTCAGGTGCCCTTCTTCCGGGATCACGCCCATTACATCGCCTGGATGCAGGAGCAACTGGCCCTGGGCACGATGCAGAATGTACGCCACCTCTGGGCTTCTGTGCGGCCTAATGGTCCAGAGCGGCCCTACCATCTCAACCGGGTGGAGCTGCGCATCTGCGACCTGGTGGCGGACCCAGTGATGGTCCTGGCCATTGCTGCCTTGGTGGAGGCCCGCCTCTGGCAATTGCTATCCCAGCCGGAGGTTCTGGATCCCTTGCAGGGGCCCTTTACCCCAGCGGAGCTGGAGAGCCTTTGCGAGGCTAACGAGCAAGCTGCCGCCCGCGAGTCCCTGCAAGCTCGGCTGATCGATTGGCGCACCGGCCGCGAACGCTCAGCCCAGGAGTGGATTGAAGAGCTGCTGACCGAAGCCTGGCGCATTGGCCAACCCCAGGGCCTGGGCTGCTTCTTGGCTCCCCTGCAAACTCTGCTCCAACGGGGCAACGAGGCCCAGCGCTGGCTGCAGCAGGTCAGCCAGGGATCCACCCCTGCCCAGGTGTACCAACAGGCCATCCAAGAGCTAGAGGACCAGGATCGAGAAAGACAAAAAACCCTCTGCCAGCTTGTTGGTTAGGTTCTTGCCAACGGCAGCCGTCCCTCGTTTCAGTTTTCTTGGGCGGCATTTCATCCAAAGGTTGTGCCATTCCATCCCCAGAGGTAGCCCTTGGCCTCAGTGAACTCGATGAAAATCCTCTTCTTCGGGATCCCCAAAGCTGCCTCGATGGCGCTGCAAAAAAACTCACTCATGGCCCGGGTTTGCTCGGCGGAAAATTGACCCACGCTTTTGATTTCCACGTAGCAGCAGGGATCCGCACTGCCGCCAAAGGTCATCGGGATCCCTCCTTCAAAGGCGGTCATCACGTAGGCTTCCGGCTTGCTCACCTGTTTGGCCAGAGCGGCAGAGAGCGACTTGAGCAGCTCCTCCACAGCGGCAGGTTCAGGCTGCAGCGGCGTTTGCAACTTAATTAAGGGCATAGCTGCTTCTTTTGGCCGACGAGTAGATCTTGCCATTGCCGGGGATCCACCTGTGGTAGGTTAGCTGCAGAGTTCCGCCAATCCCCATGGAGCAGAGGAAGCCGGTCAGTTCTGAGCCTCAAGCCGGGGCAGGTCCCCGGGAGGTGCGAACCGAGGCTGCTCCTGCCCCTGTAGGTCCTTACAGCCAGGGCGTTGTCGCTTCCGGGCCTTTCCTGTTTACTGCTGGCCAGTTGGGCTTGGATCCCAAAACCGGCAGGTTGGTGGGAGAAGATGTTGCCTCGCAAACTCGACAGGCGCTGCTCAACCTAAAGGCGGTGCTGGAAGCGGGGGGAACGTGCCTAGCCAATGTGGTAAAAACCACGGTCTTTTTGGCGGATATGAAAGACTTTGCCGCCATGAACGAGGTTTATCGAGAGTTCTTCGCCACCGAGCCCGCACCAGCCCGCTCCTGTATCCAGGTGGCCTGTCTGCCCCTCAATGCTTTGGTGGAAATCGAGGCGGTGGCCTGCTACCGAGATTGAAGCGTTCAGTTGCGGCTGGGGCGACAGTTTTCGTCGGCTGCAGATCCCGGCAAGTCAGGCACTGGATCGTAGCCCCCTGGGTGCCAAGGATGGCAGCGGCAGAGACGGCGGATCCCTAGCCAACCCCCTCGGATGGCCCCATAGCGCCGCACCGCTTCCAGCATGTATTGGGAGCAAGTGGGGTAGTAGCGGCAGGCGGGCGGTAGCAGAGGGGAAATGGCTACCTGGTAACCTCGGATTAGGGCGATGAGGCTACGGGTCAAGAGATCCGATTGTTCCCGCATGGGCAAACCCTTACCTAACGGCGGCGTTAAACCTTGGCTTACAGGCTACCCAGCAATCCCACTCTGTTCTACAAAGCCACTAAGGAAGCCGATGCCGACCGCTGGAGCTCCGACAACAGCAGAGCTGGGTATTCTTTGTAAGGCCAGGCAAAAGCGTGGCGAAAAGCCGCCTCCTGACACCGCTTAAGCTGATCGAAATCGATGATGTCGTGGGTCAGTAGGTTCTCGTACTCAAACGGCAGACGCACATTGTGCAAGCCGGCGTTGTCGGTGCAGATGGCGATATCCACCCCCGCCTCAAAGCAGCGGTCAAAGACTAGCTTAAGGGGCTCCAAACTGGGCAGCGTACCCGTCTTCAGGTAAGTGGTAGGACAGACCTCTAGGCATTGGCCTCGCCGCGCCAGCTCTGGCAGCAGCTCTGGGTAGTGGAGAGGGATCTGAATGCCATGGCCAATCCGCAAGACATAGGGCAACAGCTCTGGATAACAGCCATCCAGCGTCTCATAGAGGTGGGCAGTAGTTTTGAGGCCACGGGCCAGGGCATACTTGAAGAGCTCAATCCACTCGTCCATCCGCTCGCCGTAGGCCTTATCTCCCCCGGCCAGGTCAATGCCACTGACATACTCCGACTCAGCAGCCGCCTCGACCATGGCGCGGTTGATGTGGCTGGGCAGGCGGGAGTGCAAACACACGATCTGGGTGGTGATGATGGGATATTCTCGCTGCTGGCAGGCCTGCCCCACTATCTCAATGACCTGCCGCATCTGCTTGAGGCGATCGGCCTCGTCCAGCTTAGGATCCGTGCGTAGGTAGGGGGTGTAGCGAATTTCCAGATAGGCCAGGTCTTCAAAGACATAGGCCCCCCGGATCAGGCGATAGACGAAATAGGGTAAGCTCTCTAGAGTTTGCACCTGCTCCACCAGGGTGTGCAGCTCTAGGTACTCTTCCAGGGTGTTGCGGGGGCGGGTGTAGAACTCCTCAAACTCGGCGTAGTCGGGAAAGCGTTCTGCTAGGGGAGATCCGTGGCGATGCAGGTAGCGCCACAAAATCCTAGGAACAACCGAACCGCCTAGGTGGCGGTGCAACTCCGCATGCAGTGCCATACCTTAAAGCTTCGCCTGGAGCCACCCCTGGGGCAGACTTGGCTTGGTTGTTAAGTACTGTTTCTGCCTATTGTTATCCAGCAGCAGTGGCCTTGTCCAGGCCCAATTGTGCAGGGTTGGCTAACCAGGGATCAGGCAGTGAGGCTTGGGAGGGGCACCGGTTGGAGCATCCCCGGCGACGAAGAGGGAAGGAGCCTTGAGTAAGATAGTCCTGGAGGTTTACTGAGCCGAGATACTGATGAAGGGCTGTTGGCTGTAGCCGACAGCAATCTTCCTGGAAGGGTGTGGCACGAACTTAGCGTAACGAGGTTATCTTCATGGCGCTGCCCAGCTTGCACGAGTTTCCCTGGCTGACCACGGTCATTGTCTATCCGGTGGTGGCCGCCCTCTTCATTCCGGTGATCCCGGCGCCGGCGGGGGATCCCACCACCCGGGCCTATGCCCAAAAGTTGGCGGAGCGGATCCGCTGGTTTGCCCTGTTTGTTGCGGTTACTGACCTGCTCATCCTGCTGGCTGGATTCTATGTGGGCTACGACCCCAGTCAGACGGGCTTACAACTGCTGGAGCGCTACACCTGGGTGCCCCAGGTGGGCTTGAGTTGGTCAGTTGGGGCTGATGGCCTTTCCATGCCGCTGATCCTGCTCACGGCCTTTGTAACCACCCTCGCCATCTTGGCCGCTTGGCCGGTTACCCTTAAGCCGCGCTTGTTTTACTTTCTCATGTTGGCTATGTACGGCGGCCAGATTGGGGTGTTCGCCGTGCAGGACATGCTGCTGTTTTTCCTGATGTGGGAGCTGGAGCTGATCCCGGTGTATTTGCTCCTCTCCATCTGGGGGGGACCTAACCGCCTCTATGCGGCTACCAAGTTCATTCTCTACACCGCCCTCAGCTCCTTGTTTATCCTGGTGGCGGGCTTGGCTATGGCCTTCTACGGGGATCCCGTCAGCTTTGACATGACGGATTTGGCTAGCAAAAGCTATCCACTGAACTTCCAGTTGCTGCTCTACGGAGCTTTCCTCATTGCCTATGGGGTGAAGTTGCCCATTTTCCCCTTGCACACCTGGCTGCCCGATGCCCACGGCGAAGCCACGGCACCCGTTCACATGTTGCTGGCCGGGATCCTGCTCAAGATGGGGGGCTATGCCCTGATGCGCATGAACGCGGGCATGCTGCCGGATGCCCACCTTTACTTTGCACCCGTCTTGATCGTGCTGGGGGTGGTGAACATCATCTTTGCTGCCCTCACTTCCTTTGCCCAGCGCAACTTGAAGCGGAAGATCGCTTACTCCTCCATCAGCCACATGGGCTTCGTCCTCATCGGCATCGGATCCCTAACGGAGATCGGCATGAGTGGCGCCATGCTGCAGATGATCTCCCACGGGCTCATTGGGGCCAGCCTCTTCTTCTTGGTGGGGGCCACCTACGACCGAACTCATACCCTGGAGCTGGAAGAAATGGGCGGCGTCGGCCTAAAGATGCCCAAGATTTTCTCGATGTTCACCGCCTGCTCGTTGGCCTCTCTGGCGCTGCCCGGCATGAGCGGCTTTGTGGCTGAGCTGATGGTCTTTGTCGGCATGGCTACCAGCGATGCCTACTCCCTTCCCTTCCGGCTGGTGGTGGTTTTCCTAGCCGCCGTTGGAGTGATCCTGACTCCCATCTACCTGCTGTCGATGCTGCGCCAGATCTTCTTTGGCCCGGAAAACAAAGAGCTCACCGAACACGAAGAATTGGTGGATGCCGAGCCGCGGGAGGTGTTCATCATCGCCTGTCTGCTCATCCCTGTCATCGGCATTGGGCTTTACCCCAAGCTGGTAACTAGCCTCTACGACCAGTCCACGAATGCCTTGGTGGCCCTGCTGCGGCAGGAACTGCCCCAGGCCAGTGGGACAGTTGCCCAAGCTCCTGCTCTCTCCAACAGCCGTTGAAGGAGGTAGCTGCCTTTTGCCGGCTTAAACCCGCAGCCAGCCAAACAATGTCTCGATGCTCAGTTGGATCCCTTGGGCAAAGGCGGGAACGGGGATAACCTCTTGGGGATCCTCATGCACTGTCGGCTGTTGCCCGGCAGGGTAGACAAAAACAACCCTTTCTTCGGGAGCTACGATCCACCCCATTTGGCAGCCGTGGGCCAAGCCGATCAAGATTTTTTTGACCAGCTTCACTTGGTTTTGATCGGGAGAGAGGATCTCGATCACCCAATCTGGGCAGAAAGGTATGAGGTTTTGAATAGTGCCGTCTTCATCCACAGGGATCCGCTCCCAGACGATCACAGAAATGTCGGGCACAATTGCATATCCGGCGAAGGTGCAGCGTAGCTCTGGAAAGGCCATCCCTAGTTGAGGAGGCTCCAACAGCTCGTTGATGAAGCTGCCCAGTTTTAGTTGGAGACGGCTATGTTTTGCTTGTGGCATCGGTTTTTGGGTAATTTCTCCTTCCATGAACTCGCTAGGAGGCTCAGTTTCCGGCTGCTGTAGAAACTCCTCCAGAGTTAAAGACTTGGCAGGTAGACTGACCATGCTTTTTTCCTCGCAAGTTGCCTTTGGAATCCGACAGTCAGAGCTACAGATCTAAGTCTGGGTAGTGCTGCTGCTGGCGGTCATAGGGGCTTTTGCCAGCAAACAGCCCCATCAAGGGCCCCAAGATGAGGCCAAACACAAAACCTCCGGCATGGGCCCAGTAGGCGATCCCTCCCCCCTCCATGCCAATATTGATAGGAGTCTGCAGGCTAGCAATGCCATAAAATGCCTGTTGCACAAACCAAAAGCCCAAAAACACCCAGGCAGGAACATAGACGGTTGTGGTAAAAAGGCCCAGGGGCACCAAAGTCAGGATCTCAGCCTGGGGAAACCGCAGGATGTAGGCTCCCAACACCCCCGCAATAGCCCCACTTGCCCCCAGCGAAGGGATGGCGGACTCCATATCGAAAAACCATTGGGTTAGGGCGGCCAAGGCTCCACAAGTTAGGTAAAAAATGAGGTAGCGCACATGGCCCAGGCGATCCTCGACGTTGTTGCCGAAGACCCACAAAAAGAGCATGTTGCCGCCGAGATGCAAAAAGCCCCCATGCAAAAATTGTGAGGTGAATAGAGTTACCCATTCGGGGCGCAGCGAAGAGGTGATCTCGCCTCGGAAGCTGGCCGTTAGTTCCGCTGGCACCACTGCCCACTCTCGGAAAAAAGCCACCAGTTCTTGCGGGGATAGGGTAAGCTCATACACAAAAACCAGGATGTTGATGAGGACCAGGGCATAGGTAACATAGGCCGGGCGGGTAGTGGGGTTGCGATCTTGGAGGGGTACCACGGTTAGAATCCGGTTGACATCACCCTCTAGCCTAGCTCGATAGGTCTTTCCCGACCCAGCTTGAGGCTACACTAGGGTAGCTTGCTGGTAGGATCCCTAGACTGCAGGGGTGTGCTTGCTGTCCCTCACAGCTGACAGTGGATTTGAGGAGAGGATTGATGTCTGAGGTTGAGAGCCGAACTGCCCCGCTTAAGTTTTTGGTGGTCGAGGATCATCCCGAGGTCGCCCAAAACAATTGCGAGTGGCTACAGCGGATTGCAGCCGATGCCCAGTGCATTGCTGTTTCCAATCCGATGGACGCCATCCGGCGGTTGCAGCGGGAGCAGCCAGACCTGGTGGTGGTCGACTTGCTCTACGGTCAAACCAGCGGCGAGCAGTCTGCCGAGCCGGGCCTAGAGTTGTTGCGCCATATTTTCGAGAACTACCCCACCCTGAACGTGATGGTTTATTCCAGCGAGCCCCTGCTGCTAACTCCCCTGGTGGGCCTAATCAGCAAGCACCAGGGCGGATTTGCCGCCGTCAACAAAATGGAGCGGCGCAGCGTCTTCCTGGAAGGGGCCAAAAGTGCTCTCAACGGGGAATTGCGCATGCCGCGAGAGTTGCGCGGCCTAACGAAGTTGACGGAGCGGGAAATTGAAGTCTTAAACTTACTCTGCAAGGAGGCCCTTACTGACCAGGCCATTGCTGACCGCATCCACACGAGCAAAAAGACCGTACAAAACTGTATTCAAAGACTCAAAGAAAAGCTTGATATCTTTGGGTCGGAAGATGAGATCAATGCTCGCGTTGCCATGTGCATGGCAGCAGTTCAGAGAAAGCTTATCCAGTGGTAGTTGTTTAGCCTCGAGTGAGGGTAGACAAAGAAGGCAGAATGTCTTCTCGAAAGGGAACCTCGTTCTGATTGACTCTCTCCAGCTCGGCCAACACGAGGGGATTGACGCGGTTTAAATAGGGCACCAAAACCTGCCCTAGCCGTGGACGATAGAAGCGGTGGTAGCTATACACTGGCGTGGCTGGGAATCCCCGTCGGATCTTATGGGATCCCCCGGCTCCGGGATCGAAGTTGCGGATTCCCTCCCGGATGGCTAGGGCAATGGGCTCGTAGTAGCACACGTTAAAGTGCAAGAACTTCACCTCTTCCCGGCAGCCCCAGTAGCGCCCAAAGAGGCGATCCCCTTTGCGGACACAAAAAGACATTCCTATCACTTCTGAATCTCGCTCTCCGGCTACTAGCACCAGTCGCTGCCGGTAGTTGGGATAGAGGGATTCAAAAAAGCGGCGGTTAAGGTATTTGCTCCAGTTCCAAAACTGAGCGCAGGTGTTGCTGTAGAAGTCGTACATGAGAGAAAGTAGACGCGGCGTGATTTCCTCACCGGTGTAGACCTTGAGTTCTATGCCGCTTTTTTCCATGGCGGCCCGCTCTCGCTTGATATTGCGCCGCTGGTTGGCGTTGAACTGGCTCAAAAAGTCTTCGTAAGAGCGGTAGCCAGGATTGTGCCACTGGTAGTTGTGGGTAATTCGGGGGGTGAATCCGTCGGCTTCTAGCTGGGATCGCCACTCCAAATCCACATAGAGCAGGCTGAACACGGAAATATCGTTCTCTTGGCAGAAGCGATCGATGGCGGCCAACATCAAGGGCCACACCTCTGCCTCTGAGTAGTCGGGGTGGACAAGAGGGCGATAGCCGGTGGCCGGCGTAAAGGGAGCCATGCCAATCAGCTTAGGGTAGTAGCGTTCCCCCAGTCGAGCGGCCACAGCAGCCCACTCCTGGTCGAAGACAAATTCTCCCTGGCTGTGGCTTTTCAAATACAAGGGAGCCGCCGCAATCAGCTGCCCCCCCGCCTCCACAAGCAGGTGACAAGGCAGCCAACCCGTGTTGCGGCCGGCACAGCCGGAAGCCTCTAAGCTGTATAGCCACTCGTATTCCAAAAAGGGAGAGGTGCGCTCCGCTTGCAGAGCGTGCCAACTAGAGGCAGGGATCTGGCGGATATCGTGGCACCAACGCACTTGCAAGCCCGTTGACATTGACCTGCTCTGCTTTTTGGGCAACTTCAAGAACTCTTGGAAAAGAGATCCTTGAGGGCAGTGCGGGCAGCCAAGTGCTTGCAGGCGGACTCGAGGATCTCGGCTTCCCGCCGCAGCCGAGCTTCAGTGCTGACCATTTCCAATAGCGCCTGCTGATCGCGAGGGGCTCCATGGAAGTGGCTAGCAACCCAGTAGGATAGCTCTACAGGGTCGGTGGGCAACGAGTCTGGCAGTGCCGCCTCCCGTTCCATCAGCTTGCTGGAGAGGCGCACCACCTCTTGGAGCAGAGTAGAAACCTGAGCGACCAAGTCTTGAAGATCGCCCTGGGGGGGCTCGTCCTCAATCCACTCCACCAGCCCAATCCGGAAAGGCTTTTCCCGCACGTAGTCCAGCACGCGGAAGCGCTGCCGTCCCACGGTCATAATATCCATGCGGTCGTCCGGCAGCCTTTGCACCTGCACCACCTCTGCACAGCAGCCCACTTGGACAGGGGATCCCTTTTGGGGATCGAACATCAGCACCCCAAAGCGCCGATCCGTCTCCAGGATGGTGTTGAGCATCATGCGATAGCGGTACTCAAAAATGTGCAGCGGCAGGGGACGGCCTGGAAACAACACCACCTCTGGCAAGGGAAATAGGGGCAGCTCGCAAACATCCACAGAAGAGGAAGGCATAAGGCTTTTGTATTTTGCGCTCCTGAGTCTAGTTTAGCGATCCCGAAAAAGCCCTAGGCAAAGCGGTGGTGCCAGAGGGTGATGGCAAGGGCTAGGGCATCGGCAGCGTCGTCGGGACGGGGTAAGCAGGGCAGGTTGAGCTCGCGGGCCACGGCAGCCTGTACGGCCTGTTTGTCGGCGCGGCCATAGCCTGTTAGGCTTTGCTTCACCTGGGCGGGGGTAAACTCCACCGGCACTAGCTGATGCTGGGCCAAGACGAGCAAAATCACCCCCCGCGCCTGGGCAATGGGGATGGTGTTGCTCATCTTGTAGAAAAAGAGCTTTTCCAGGGCCACCTGCTGAGGCTGCAGCTGCCGCAGGAGCTCCCTCAAATCCTCGTAGAGAATCTGCAGCCGTTCGTGGATGGGCTGCTCCCCGGGCGTGCTGATGATGCCGTAGTCCAGAGACTGGAGACCATCGGATCTGGCCAGAATGCAGCCAAAGCCCACCGTCCCCAAGCCGGGGTCGAGGCCGAGGATGCGCTGCTCGAGAAGGTTGTCAGGCCAGGGAGTCTTTTGCGGGGGAAGAGGTTGCGGCGGCATGGTTGCTGCGCAAGTAGATTAGCCCCGAAATCAGGGTAAGGGCCACCGCCACCCAAAAACAGGGGATCCCACCCGGCCAATTGAGGATTAGCAGGGCGATGGCTAGGATTTGAATCACCGTCTTGGCTTTGCCCCAGAAATTGGCGCTGTGAACCTGACTTTGGTTGGCCCGCCAGCCAGCGATGGCTAGCTCTCGCCCCACCAACAGGAAAGCCCCCCAGGCCGGGATCCGCCCCAGCTCCACTAGGCCCAGCAGCGGCGCCAGCACCAGCAGCTTATCCACCAAGGGATCCAAGACCTTGCCGAGGTCGGTGACCAGCCCATAGCGGCGGGCCAGGTGGCCATCCAGCCAATCGGTTGCCGCTGCCCCTAGAAACGCCCAGAGGGCCAGTCTTTCCCCCTCTGGGGATCTCAGGCTCAGTCCTCCCAGGATGAAGGGGATCCCTACTAGGCGCAGCAGGGTAAAAGCCGTGGGCAGGTTTAGCCACGCCGGTTTGCCAAGGGGAGCTGGGGGGGTCTGGCTCATTGTTTTCCTCTTTAGCTAGCGATAGCGGCCCAAGCGCTCAGTGAGCAGGCGGTAGAACCCTTCTGCATCCACCCCAAAGGCCACCTGCACGTTGGCCGGGCGGCCGCTGAGGCCCCAGCGATCCACCACCGTCCGGCCCAGGTTGAGCGGGCTGACGGTATCCACCTCTACATAGCAGGGTTTGAGCTCAAACAACTGCGGCTGCAGGAGGTAAGCAATGACACAGGGATCGTGCAAGGGCCCTCCCGGTAGGCCGTAGCGCCGGACATCAAACTTGCCGTAGAAGGTAAGCATGTCGGCCACCGTTTGCCCAACGCGAGTGCCCAGAGCGCGGATGCGCTCGATCCGCTCTGGGGTGCTGAGGACTTGTCCGGTAACATTTAGGCCGAGCATGACGACTTCGGGGATCCCGGCACTGAGGACAATCTGGGCGGCGTGGGGATCAGTGAGGATGTTGAACTCGGCAGCCGGCGTGACATTGCCCTCAAAAGCGGATCCTCCCATAAACACCAGCCGCCCGATGCGCTCCACAATCTGGGGCTGCTGCACTAGGGCCACCGCCAGGTTGGTCATCGGGCCCAACAACGCCAAGGTTACGGGCTGCTGCGCCCCCCTAAGGGTCTCCATGAGAAACTGCACCGCGTGCTGGGATCCCAGCGGCATCTGCGGCTCCGGCAAATTGGCCCCGTCGATCCCGCTTTTGCCGTGCACCTCCTCCGCGGTTTCCAAGGGGCGCAACAGCGGGCGGGGACAGCCGGCATAAACTCCCACCTGCGGGCGGCCGGCCAACTCGCAGATCTGCCGGGCGTTGCGGCTAGTCTTCTCCAAAGAGACGTTGCCGGCTACCGTGGTAATGCCCAGCACCTCTAGCTCAGGCGAGGCCAGCGCCAGCAGCAGGGCTACAGCGTCGTCTTGGCCAGGGTCACAGTCGATAATCAAAGGCAGCATGGGGCACCCCCAGTGTAGGCTTCTTGAGCGCGAGGCAGATTCCAGGCCGTTTAGGAAGATTTAAGATTAGAGACAGTTCTTATCGTTATATCCTGTTGGAGACCAGCGCCTATCCGCTGCACGTTTGCTTTTTGCTCGCCTGGGAGCCGGCTGGAGGAAAGCAGCTGGCGCTAGAGGTTTTGCTGCCGCCAGACCGTTTTGTCACTGAGGTTTTCCAGGATCCCCAGACTCTCCTGGAAGCCCTGCAACAGGAAGAAAGCCATCCAGACTGCCTGGTGCTCTTGGTAGCCTTGGAGCGGCTACCCACGCTGGAGGCGCTAGGCCAACAGCTCTGCAAGCAGGGGCTGCTGTTGCCAGCCGTGGTGGCTATGGTTGCAGAGGCGGCAGAGCTCCAACCAGAAAAGGCTGCCAGCCCCCCCGCTGAGCCTCCCCTTTCTCCAGAGGCCAGAGCTTTGCTGAAGCGAGAGCAATTTTTCTACCACAACGCTACCCTGGTTCGCCTTGTCTCGCCCCAAGAGCTGCTTTGCCCCCCGACCCCGACTTCCCCTTCCACCTTGGAGCTGCTTGTTAGTCGGGCCATTGCCTTCTTTCTCCAGGTTTCTCCCATCTGCAGCTTGCCCCCAGCCCTCCCCCACCCCGAGGACAGTTACCGGCAACAGCAGCGGCTGGCAGAAAAGCTGCGGGAGCGGCTGGGCTATGCCGGGGTGTACTACCATCGGGATCCAGCCCTGTTTTATCGCCACCTGCCCCCCGAGGAGCAACAGGCCCTCATGCGGCGGCTGCGCAATCTTTACCAGGCCATTGTCTTGGACTATTTCCAGTCTCCTGAGACGGTCAATGCCCGCATTGACGAGCTGGTGGCGCTTGCCTTTTTTGCCGACATCAGTGCTGCCCAACTCTTGGAGCTGCACATGAACCTGATGGAGGATTTTGCCAAACAACTGAAGCTGGAGGGTCGCAGCGAAGAGATCCTGCTGGATTACCGCCTCACCCTCATCGACGTGATGGCTCACCTCAGTGAAATGTACCGCCGCTCCCTTCCCCAACCTGCTCCAAGAGATCCCTAGCCATGTCCAGTCGCAAAGCCTATGTCCTCAAGCTCTATGTGGCGGGCAATACGCCCAGTTCTCTGCGCGCCCTCAACACCTTGCAAGAGATCCTGGAAAAGGAGTTCGGCGGCGTCTACAGCCTGAAGGTAATCGATGTCTTGAAGAGCCCGCAACTGGCAGAGGAGGATAAGATCTTGGCGACACCAACCCTGACCAAAGTTTTGCCGCCGCCGGTACGGAAGATCATTGGCGACTTGTCCAACCGCGAGAAGGTGCTCATCGGCCTAGATCTACTCTGCAAAGAAGCGGACGAAGAGGATTAAGAGGAGAGAGTAGGATGAGCCAGCCATTGGAACCTTCTGGGCCGGAAAACCTGCGGGAGAATGCTGCCGAGGAGATCCTTAGCCGCCGCAACGGCAGCCCAGAGCTGCGCGGGATCCCCAAGAAGCAAACGGGCATCGAAGGTTTTGAAGACATCAGCCACGGCGGCCTGCCCCTGGGGCGCGCCACCCTGGTCAGCGGCACCTCGGGTACGGGCAAGACCCTGTTTGCCTTGCAATTTATCTACAACGGCATCGTCAAGTACCAAGAGCCGGGAATCTTCGTTACCTTTGAGGAAACCCCTGCCGACATTATCCGCAACGCCTCCAGCTTTGGCTGGGATCTGCAGGCCCTCATCGACAAAGGTCAGCTCTTTATCTTGGATGCTTCTCCAGACCCGGAGGGCTACGAGGTCAGCGGCAACTTCGATTTGTCTGGCCTCATCGAACGCATCCAGTACGCCATTCGCAAATACAAGGCCAAGCGGGTTGCCATCGACTCGGTGACCGCCATCTTTCAGCAGTACGACCCTGCCGGCGTGGTGCGGCGGGAGCTCTTCCGCTTGACGGCCCGCCTCAAGCAGGCCAACGTCACCACCGTCATGACCACGGAGCGCACGGACGAGTACGGCCCGATTGCTCGCTACGGGGTGGAGGAATTTGTCTCCGACAACGTGGTAATCCTGCGCAACATCCTGGAAGGAGAGAAACGGCGGCGCACCATCGAGATCTTGAAGCTGCGCGGCACCACCCACATGAAGGGCGAATATCCCTTTACCATCACCAACGAGGGGATCAGCATCTTCCCCTTGGGGGCGATGCAACTTACTCAGCGCTCCTCCAATGTGCGCATCTCTTCTGGAATTGAGAAGCTGGACGAAATGTGTGGCGGTGGCTTCTTCAAGGACTCAATTATCCTGGCCACCGGCGCCACGGGAACTGGCAAGACTTCGCTAGTGAGCAAGTTCCTCGAGCGGGGCTGCCTGAATGGGGAGCGCTGCCTTCTCTTTGCCTATGAAGAGTCGCGGGCGCAGCTTGCCCGCAATGCCTCTTCCTGGGGCATCGACCTAGAGGGGTTTGAACGGCAGGGCCTCCTCAAGATCATCTGCGCCTACCCCGAGTCTGCTGGTCTGGAAGACCATCTGCAGCGGATCAAAGCGGAGATGATGGCCTTCAAACCTTCCCGCATGGCCATTGACTCCCTCTCGGCGCTGGCGCGGGGCGTAAGCCAAGATGCTTTTCGGCAGTTTGTTATTGGTGTAACTAGCCTAGCCAAGCAGGAGGAGATCACTGGCTTTTTCACCAACACTACTGACCAATTCATGGGATCCCACTCCATCACTGAGTCCCACATCTCCACCATTACCGACACAATTATTCTGCTGCAGTACGTGGAGATTCGGGGCGAGATGGCGCGGGCCCTCAACGTCTTTAAGATGCGGGGATCTTGGCACGATAAGGGCATCCGCGAGTACGTCATCTCCAACTCGGGCATTGAAATTCGCGATTCCTTCCGCGGCTACGAGCGGATTATCAGCGGATCCCCGACCCGAATCAGTGTGGACGAGAGAAGTGAGCTTTCCCGAATTGTGCAAAACCTAGATTAGGTGAAAGGTTCACCAAGCGCTGCTCATTCAACCGTAACCGACTTGGCCAAGTTACGCGGCTGATCCACGTCGGCTCCCCGGCGGAGGGCCATGGCATAGGCAAACAACTGCAAGGGGATGACGTTCAAAACCGCTGACAGCAGAGGAGTGGTGCTGGGCACCTCGATGACGTGGTCGGCTTTCTCCCGCACCTGGGTATCTTCCGGGTTAATTAGAGCAATGACCCGCCCGCCCCGCGCCCGCACCTGCTCGATGTTGGAGAGCATTTTTTCGTAGACAGGATCGCGGGTGGCAATGCACACCACTGGCATGCGCTCGTCGATGAGAGCAATGGGGCCGTGCTTCATCTCCCCTGCTGGGTAGCCCTCGGCATGGATGTAGCTCACTTCTTTCATCTTTAGCGCCCCCTCTAGAGCAATGGGGGCATTGACCCAGCGGCCCAGGTAGAGCATGTCGGTGACATGGTGGTACTGTTCCGCCAGGTGGTCGTAGAGGGCGGCGTCTTTTAACAAGAGGCTGATCTTGGCTGGCAGCTCGATCAAAGCTTGCAGGTGGGAGCGGATCTGGGCTGGGCTGAGGATCCCTTTGGCCTGGGCCAGTTGCAGGGCCAGCAGGTACCCTGCCACCAACATGCCGGTAAAGACCTTGGTGGAAGCCACGGCGATCTCCGGCCCGGCGTGGATGTAGATAACCCCCGCATCCGCCAGGCGGGTGGCCTGGGATCCGATGGCGTTGACGATGGCTAGGGTGGGGATCCCTTGGCTACGGGCCTCGCTCATGGCTGCCAGCGTATCCACCGTCTCCCCGGATTGAGTAAGAGCCAAAAGCAGGCTGTGGGGGCGCAGCACCGGCTGGCGGTAGCGAAACTCGGAAGCGTAGTCCACCTGCACCGGGGTGCGGGCCAGGCTCTCAATGAAGTACTTGAGCACCAGGCAGGCGTGCCAGGCAGTGCCGCAGGCCACAGCGTGGATCTGCTCCACCTGAGCCAGTTGCGCTTCTGCCAGGGCCAGCCCCTCCAGGTTCACCCGGCCTGCTTCCAGATCCACCCGCCCCCGCAGCGTCTCGGTGATGGTGCGCGGCTGCTCGTGGATCTCTTTTTGCATGAAGTGCTTGTAGCCGCCCTTGGCCGCCGAGACCGGATCCCAGGCCACTGTAAGGGGGGTTTTGCGCAGCTCCTCGCCGGTAATGCGCTGATAGCGCACGCTGGAGTCGGTGAGGATGGCCATCTCTCCATCTTCCAGGAACACCACCCTGCGGGTGTGGCGGATGATGGCGGGCAGATCCGAGGCCACAAAATTTTCCCCTTCCCCCTCCCCAATCACCACAGCCCCGGCATTGCCCAGGCGGGCGGCAATCAGCCGATCCGGCGCCTCCCGATCCAAAGCCACCACGGCATTTCCCCCCCGCAGCCGTTCCATCACTTTGCCAAAGGCCACCTCAAAGGATCCCAGCTCCTCGACGTAGAGACCGAGCAGTTGGGCAATGACTTCGGTATCGGTTTGGGAGCGAAAGGTAACCCCTCGCCGCAGCAGCTCTTCCTTTAGCTCCAGGTAGTTCTCCACAATGCCGTTTTGAATAACCACGACGCGCCCCTGGACGTCGCAGTGGGGGTGGGCATTTTCTTCGCTAATGCCGCCGTGAGTGGCCCAGCGGGTATGCCCAATCCCCACCCTGGCTGTGGGCATGTTTGTAGTGAGTTTCACCACCAGGTTGTGCAGCTTGCCGGTGGCCCGCACGATCCTCAAGCCTTCTTCTGGATCCACGGTGGCAATGCCTGCGGAGTCATAGCCGCGATACTCCAAGGTGCGTAGGCCCTCCACCAGAATGGGGGCAGCCCACTGAAAGCCCACATAGCCGACAATGCCACACATTCCTCACACCTCAACCCTGGTCGACGGCGCGGCGTCCTATACCCGCAAAGCCTACCCCAGCTTCGGGATCCCTTCAATGGCTTTTGCCGCTGCTAGGGGAGCGGATCTCGGCAGGGATCTTGGCTTCCTCTTGGGGAACCGGCTGCTGCCCCATAGGGGCGAGGGTAAAAGAAACGGGCGCGACTTGGACGGCAGCGGGCTGAATCCCGTTGTCGGAAGGGGCGCTGGAAACCAAGTTGCTCAGCCCCAACACCAGCTCTCGCAGGGCGCGGCGAAACTGGGGATCCCCGGTAAGCTCGTCGATGTCAGCCGTGATCTTTTGCACGTTCTGAAAGGAGATGCGGGCGGAGTCCAGGGTTTGGCGCAAGGTTGCTAGGGTGCCCGGGTCGCTTAGGGCAGCCGCAAGCTGCCGCAGATCCTCAGTGGCCTTGGCCGCGTTCTCCGCCGTTACTCGTGCCCCTACTAGGATCTGGCGCACCTCCTCCTGCAGTTGCGGATCGGTAAGCAGCGGGCGAACCGCGCTCGACATCGCCTCCAGATTGGCGCTCACCTGCTGGATATTCTCTAGGGCGGCCTGGAGCGAGGCGCGATTTTCTAGAAGCAGGGCTGTGAACTGGTCGGCAGCCTCCTGGAGACTTGCGGCAGTTTGGCTCACTGCTCTAGCCGCCTTGGTAAATTCCAACAAGTCCAGATCTTCCGTGCGCAGGGCTGCCACCCGCTCTTCCAGGGTTTCCGAGAGGTTGGCCACGCTGTCGGCAACGCGGGTGATCCCTTCTAGGGTGGCGTTAAGGGTGCCAAAAACCTCATCATCGTCAACCCGGGCAAGCAACCGCTCTAGGGGAATCAGCAACTGGCCAAAATCCACCCCCGGTGTGCCCTCCACCACATCGCCATCGCAGATGATTTGGCTGCGGTCGCAATCGGCAGCTAGGGGGGATCCCACTGCCCCCTCGACACTCCCCCTAGGCAAGATGTCCACCACCGTCTCCCCCACCAACCCTGTTTGCTTGGTAATAAACAGAGCATCGCGAGGGATGATCAAGGGCTGGTCGATGGCCACCTGGACCTCCACCTGAGCTGCCTGAGGCACGATGCGCTCCACCCGGCCCACAGCTACCCCCCGCAGCCGCACGCTAGAGCCCTCCGCCAGGCCGGCCACGCCGGGATAGGTAACGGTAAACCGAAAGCCGCGGCTGCCAAAGCGCAGGTTGTAGATCCACAGAAACAGCCCGGCAAAGATCAGCGCCCCCGCCAAGATCAACAGGCCCACTGCCCCTTCTCGGATGGCTCGCGAACGCATCACACCTGCCCTGCCACTTGAATTGGCCCTTCTACACTACCGCTGAAGAATTGCCGCACAAAGGGGTTGTCGCTCGTCTCAATCTCTTGCACGGATCCCTCCCACTGCACTCGCCCCTGGGCCAAGAGCACAACGCGGTCGGTGGCACGGTAGATGGTGCTGTGCTGGTGGGTTACGACGATGTAGCTCTCGCAAGCTTTTTTCACCTGTTGCAGATCCCGGATGAGGTCTTCGATTACGGTGGAAGCAATGGGATCCAGGCCCGCTGTGGGCTCGTCGTAAAGTAGCAGTTGCGGCTCGTCTTGGGGCAGCGACGGATCCTCCATGATGGCGCGGGCAAAGCTAGCCCGTTTGCGCATCCCCCCAGAGAGCTCTTCCGGCAGGCTGTTCTCCTTACCCGCCAGCCCCACCGCCTCCAGCTTGGCCGCCACCAGTTCCCGAATGCGGGCTCGCGGCAGCCGCGAGTGCTCGTAGAGCAAAAACCCGACGTTTTCCTCCACCGTTAGGGAGTCGAACAGGGCCGCTTGCTGAAATACCATGCCCAGCCGCAAAGGAGGAGTGCAGTGGCCGGCCTGAATCTCTGGCAAAGGAATACCGCACCAGAGCACTTCGCCAGCGTCGGGCTCCGTTAGGCCCGCGATGATGCGCAACAGGGTCGACTTGCCAGTGCCGGAAGGCCCCACCAGTCCTAGGGCATCGCCCCGGTACACTTTGAGGTCAATCCGATCCAGCACCACCGTAGCCCCAAAGCGCTTAGAGACCTGCCGCAGCTCTACCAGAGGGATCGGCTCGTCTACCTTGGCTGGAGAGTGCCCACCCCCTACCCCTGCTGGGGGCTTCTGGTGGTTGTCCTTGCTTGTGGCAATGGCTTGCTGGCAGCACTTTGTCCACCACTTCCGGCAAAACTGCGGAATCAGGGTACGTTCCTCCGGTGGCTTGCCTCCACTGCTAGTCTACAAGGCCCTTCCCCTGCCCGGACAACCTGCTGGCGATTTAGTCCAGCTGTAGCTCGGCGGCAGACTCCACTTCAGCAAGAGCGGCTAAGCCGGCAGGGACCTCCTCTGTTAAACGGGGCAGAGCCGAATCTGGCTGGGCCACGGCTGGGGGAGAAGGACTGCGGCGCTGGGAGAAGCCCCAGACAAACACAGGGAACACAGCCACCACCATTCCCCAGTCCGGGATCTCGATCTGGGGGAAGAACACCTCCAGCAGCATGAGGCTTCCCACTAGGGCGATGATGGCAAAGGCAGCATCTTCCAGGCGGGAAAACTCATCCAGCCAGCGCAAGAACAAAGAGGCCATGTAGCGCATCAGGGTAATGCCGAGGATGCCGCCAAGGATGATCACCCACGCCTTGCGGGAGACGGCCACGGAAGCAGCAATGCTGTCGAAGGAAAACACAAGGTCGGTGAGCTCCACCATGACCAGCGTTTGCCAAAAATTGGCCTGGCGAGTGATGTCCTGCGCTGGGCCTTCCTCTTCCCCGCGAAAATGTTGCCAGGCCAGCCAGAGCAGGTAGCAGGCCCCCAAGAATCGCGCGGGCGGGTACTCGACCAACCACACCGCTGCAAACACGATGGCAATACGAAAGCCATAGGCGCTGACAATGCCCCAGCGCAAAGCCCGGTTCTGCTGCTGGGGGGTGGGCAAATGCTTGACCAAAGCAGCCAAGGCGACAGCGTTATCGGCAGAGAGGGCCGCCTCCAAAAACACCAGAGCCACCACCAAAAAGAGATCCGCCCAACTAAAGGACTGAATTATCCCTTGAACAAGAGCCACAGCAGTGTCTATTGCCTTGATTGACATAGCAGCGAGCTTCCTGTGCTCCGGTCAAAGAGTCGTTCGTCCCGTGCAGCCAACCCCAGACGGCTATCCTACGTCCATAACCCCCCTTTCGGAAGATTTTTGTGGTCGTTGAGGAAGCGCCCCAAGAAGGGTAGCTGGAGAAAGGCTCGACCCCTCAGCTTCCTCCCAGCGGAGAAATTCAAAGCTCCAGCATAGCTATGGCCCGAGTATAGCTTGTCCAGCTCAGGATCGTTTTACATTTCTTAACCTTCCCTATCTCCAGGGGTTGCAGGCGAAGGCAATCGCGTCGCTAGCCGCTGTCCACAGCGCAGGATCTGGCCTGCCAAAATGGCCGCCCCAAAGCCGTTGTCGATGTTCACCACTCCCACTCCCGCCGCACAGGAGTTGAGCATGGTCAGTAGGGCAGCCAAGCCCTGGAAGCTGGCCCCGTAGCCAACGCTGGTGGGCACAGCGATTACCGGACAGTCTGCCAGGCCCGCCACCACGCTGGCCAAGGCTCCCTCCATGCCTGCCACTACAATGAGCACATCGGCTTCCAGAGCGGCGCGGTGGTGCAGCAGGCGGTGGATCCCGGCCACTCCCACATCCCAGAGGCGGTTGACCTGAAACCCGGAGAGCTCGGCGGTGAGAGCGGCCTCTTCAGCCACCGGCACGTCGGCAGTGCCAGCGGAGATCACGCTAATCTGGCCGGGATAGCTATGCACCTTTTGGGGAGGGATCCAGCACAAGCGCGCTACAGGAGAATACTGGGCCTGGGGCAAGCGGCAGCGAACTTGGGCATAGACCGAGGGATCGACGCGGGTGGCCAAAGCTAGGGATCCCTGGCGGTGCAGCCGCTCCAGAATCTGGGCAATCTGCTCGGGAGTTTTGCCCGGCCCCCACACGGCTTCGGGAAAGCCGGTGCGCAGAAGGCGATGGTGATCCACACGGGCGAAGTCTCCTACCGCCTCAAAAGGCAGGAAGCGACAGGCTTGCAGGGCCTGCTCGGGAGAGAGCTTCCCCTGAGCCACCGCCTGGAACAGTTCCTTCAAGGTTTGGTCAAGCGGCATAGAAGGGGGGTTGGGCAGCTCTACTACGCTAAGGAACCGCGCGGGAAAAACAACACTGGATGCCAACTTTGCCGTAGAATCTCGCCGGTGAGGCTACGGATTGACCACTCCCAAAAGGTTCCCACCCGTGGGGAGGCGGTGGCAATGGCGGTCATGTCCTCCTCAGCAGCGGTGGCTAGGATTTCCTGAAGCGGGGATCCCACCCGCACCAAGGCCCGCAACTGCACCGGTTTTACCTGCTCGACCAGCGGTTCGACTAACCGGGCCAAGTCGGCCTCGGCCCTGCGCTTGAGCTCTTCTGCCGGCGATCCCTGGTTGCGGCGGGCGCTGGGATCCACCACATAGAGCAGCGTAATGGCCTGACACTGGGAAGTTCCTGGCAGCAGTTGGCCAAGACGGCTGAGGAGCTGCCGGCGGGGCTCCTCAAAGTCAAAAGGCACTAGGAGGGAGCGAAATAGGTGGCGGCTGCGCAGGCGCAATTCTTCCAGAGTAAAGGCGGCGATGAGTTGCGGACGCATCACCATTACCGGGATGGTCAGCTTCGGCAGCAGCTCCAAGGTGGTGCTTCCAAACAGTTTTTCGGTGAGCAGATTGTGGATCCCCATGCCTGTGATTAGCAAGTCGGAGCTGCAGGTTTGGATCCCTCTTAAAATCAGATCCACCGCCTTGCCCGCCTGCACCAAGACTTCGACTTCTAGCCCTGCAGGAACGGCGCTCAACACCTCTTGTAAGCGAGCCTGTTGCGCCTGCACTTTGGGGGTGAGGTCTTCGGGAAGGCCAATGTCGTCGTCCTGCCGAGCAACGCTATGCACAAAAGCAACGCGCTCAATCCCATTCAGGTAAAGCTCTTCTAGGCATTTGCCAAAACGCTGCAGTCCATCGCGGCAATCGGTGGCGATCAACAGGCTTTTGAACATATGGCTTTAGGCAGAGGGAGGTAGCCAGCAACAGCGACCTGCCCTAGGGGGGCAATCTCAGGCTAACACCTCGCACCCCGGACCTGTCCTTGAAAGGAGTCCCGATCTACTTCTGCTGCCGCTTTCGCTCACCGATAGGGATCCGCCAAGTTGCGAAACTGGGTGTACTGGCTTTCAAACAAAAGGCGCACCGTGCCCGTGGGGCCGTTGCGGTGTTTGGCAACAATTACCTCCGCAATTCCGCGCTCGCTGGTGTTGGGATCGTAGTACTCGGGCCGGTAGATCATCATCACCACGTCGGCATCCTGCTCGATGCTGTTGTGCACCAGCAGGCCGTTGGCCACAAAGTTGTGGTGGCGGGGCATCTCGATGTCGTAAACCGGTTGCGGCTCCCCCGGCTCGCTAATGAAGACGACGGGATCCCAGATCAACCCCTCCTGCACCACCACCGCCACCTCCTCCTCCAGTTGCAGCTCGTCGAGGGTTTTCCAGCCGTCCCGAGTTAGGAAAGGGTGGTTGCCAGTGGCACGAATGGAAAAGTTGAGGCGGGTTTTTAGAAGACATGTGGGCTGCCGCCCACTGCAAAATACCCTCACTGGCTGTTGGGGCACCAGCCGCCCGCGCCCATTGAGGCTAAGCAGGCGCGGCAGTTCTGCTGAAGGCGGCAGGGCTGCCAATTGCTCCAGCCGCCAGATCTTGCCGCGATCCACGTCCCTCACGCGGGTATCGCCGGCTAGACAACCCGACTCCCGCAAATCTGCCAGTTGCGGACGCTTGTCTGAGCGCGACTCCACTGCCCGGCTGAGCTGAGATAGCACCAGCACCGGCACCATCAGCTCTTTGGCTAGCGCCTTGAGGCCGCGGGTAATGCGCGACAATTCCTGCACCCGGTTGTCGGACTCAGATCCCTGGATTAGCTGCAAGTAGTCGATCAACACCAACCCCAACGTCCCTCCTTGCTCCACCTGCAGACGCCGCGCCTTAGAGCGAATTTCTGTAACCGTGCAGTTGGGCGTGTCGTCGATAAACAAAGGCAGTTGCGACAAAAAGCCAATCGCCTGCCCCAGGCGTTGCCACTCATTCTCGCTGATGCGCCCGGATCGCAGACGGCTACTATCAATGCGCGCCTCGCTGGCCAAGAGCCGCTGCACCAGTTGCTCCCGCGACATCTCCAGGCTGAAGATGGCCACCGGTTGCTTGACGTAGGCAGCCACATTTTGGGCAATGTTAAGAGCCAGGCTGGTCTTTCCCATCGAGGGACGGCCGGCTAGGATGACCAAATCCGACCGCTGCAAGCCCTGGGTCAGGTTGTCGAGGTCAATGAATTTGGTCGGGATCCCAGGGATCTGAGCCCCGCTCTGGAACCTCTCCTCCAACTCTGAAAAGATGTTTACCAAAACTTCCGAGGCTGGAACAAGGCTGCGCTGCACCCGTTCCTGGGTGAGGCTGAACACCTCTTGCTCGGCTCGATCCAGGAGCTGAGGGAGAGGCTGGCTAGTGTCGTAGGCCAGACGCGCCAAGGTGTTGCTGACTTGAATCAGCCGGCGGCGCATGTATTTGTCCACCACCAGACGGGCATACTGGTCAATGTTGACACTGCTAACCGTCTGCTCCACTAGGCGGCGAATTGCCGCCGTTCCTCCCACCCGCTCCAAGAGCTGGTGATCTGCCAACCAGGCAGAAACAGTGGTCAGGTCAGTGGGCTGGCCCTGGCTGTACAACTGCAGAGCAGCCCGGTAGATCTCCTGGTGGGCGGAGAGGTAGAACATCTCAGGCCGCAAGAGCTCCGCCACCCGCGCCATCGCCTCAGGGTCAAGGAGGATGCCGCCCAAGATCTCCTCCTCAGCTTCTATGTTCTGAGGCGGAAGCCGATCCCCACCGGTCAGGTCGTAATCGCTAATCACCACCAGCCAGGGTAGAAAAACCAAGCTCTCCCCCGCTCTCCGACTGCTAGGCTGCACACCCTAGCGCAGCGGGCCAAGTGGGCATAGCCGTCTGAACCAGAACCTCTTTTCTACTCAGGCGTGACCTGAATGCGCAGCGTAGCGGTAACCTCGGGGTGTAACTTCACCTGCACCAGGTAAACCCCAGTTTTCTTGATCTCCTCATCGAGTAGGACATTGCGGCGGTCGATATCGAGGCCACTGGTAGCCAGCACCACCTCGGCAATATCGCTGGCAGTTACCTGTCCAAAGAGCAGGTCTTTTTCGCCCACCTTCTTGCGGATGACAAAACGGCCAATCGTCTCCAAAGCCTTCTTGTAGTTTTCCGCCTGTTGCTTCTCAGCCAGCTTGCGGGCTGCTTCCTGCTCCCGCCGCATCTGCTGCTCCTTGAGAAGTCCAGGCGTAAGCCGCACCGCCATCTGCCGCGGGAAAAGGTAGTTGCGGGCATAGCCCGGCCTGACACTCACCACCTCTCCCGGCTTGCCGAGCCCAGGAACCGCCTGGCGCAGCATCACCTGCACATCTTTTGCCATAGGAGGAAGGCACCCACTCTCTTGACAGCCTTCTATTCTAGCCATTCCCCCGACCAATGTCAGCCCAGCCCCAGCCTCCCCCTGGGGTCTCTACCCTGATTAAGCCCGACAGTCGCGACCTCGGCTGCTGGGCCTAGAAATAACCTAAAAATAACCTGAATTTAACCTCTTGTTAACCAAAAAAGGGTTGACCTTACGTTACACTTAGCGACCGATTAGCGACTGAGTTGCAAGGGCTGGGGTCTCAACGAGATCCTGTGCTCTCTTCGGCCCGGTGGACTGAACTCTTGGATTTAGGTTTCACAGTTGCAGCTTTTTGACCTGGGCTAGGACACGCTCTTCAGTGGAGAGATCTCTGTATGTTGATGTCGCATTCCTTGGGTCGTCGTTCTTTCCTTAAGTCCTTGTCGGCAGTTGCTGCTGGTTTTGCGGCAAGTCAGGCCGGCTGGCAGCGAGTGTTTGCCCAGCAGAAGACGATAACCATCAACGGCGCTGGAGCTACCTTCCCGGCCCCCCTCTACCAAACGTGGGCCCAAGAATTTGGCAAGAAAAACCCCAACATCCAAGTCAACTACCAATCGGTGGGGAGCGGCGCTGGCCGTCAGCAATTTGTGGCCCGCACTGTCGACTTCGGCGCCACTGATAGCGTGCCGCGTCCTGAGGAGATTAGCAAGATTGAGGGTGAAGCCAACCCTCCCAAGGGCATGGTGGCCGTGCCTATGGTGGGCGGGGCGTTGGTGGCAGCCTATAACGTCCCCGGCGTAGGTCCTGAACTTCGCCTCTCTCGCCTGGCGCTGGCCAATATCTTCCTGGGCAAGATCAAGAAATGGAACGATCCGCTGCTGGCTGGCCTTAACCCAGGCGTGACTCTCCCAGATCTGCCGATTACTGTTGTGCACCGCTCTGATGGCAGTGGCACCACCGACATCTTTACCACCCACCTCAGCGCCATTAGCCCCGAATGGCGGCAAAAAGTGGGCCGTGGCACTTCCGTGAACTGGCCAACTGGCGTGGGAGCTCGCGGTAACGAAGGCGTTTCTGAACAAATCAAGCAGATTCCTGGCTCAATCGGCTATGTGGAGTACGGCTTTGCTAAGCTCAACAACCTAAATTTCGCTCGCCTGGAAAACCGGGCAGGCAAGTTCGTCGTCCCCAAAGTTGAGACGGAGCAGGCAGCGCTGGCGAGAATCAAGCTCGACGAGCGGCTGCTGGGGGTTGACCCAGATCCCGAAGGGGAAGACTCCTACCCCATTGTGGGCTACACGTGGATCTTGGCTTACCAAGTCTACCCCAACGCTGAAACCTCCAAGGCTGTCAAAGAGTTTCTTCGCTACGGCCTCACCGAAGGGCAATCCTTTGCGGAGCCGCTGGGCTATGTGCCTTTGCCGGAGGAAACGCGGAAGAAAGCTCTGGCTGCCCTGGAAAAAATCACTCCGTAGAGGTTTGTACCCCCTACCCAGCAGATGACCACTACCTTTTCGGAGAGCAGTTCTCTATTTCGGCCCCGGCCCGTCTTCCAGCGCCGGCGCGACTGGCTATTTATTTGGGCAACGCGGATCGCCGTCTTTTTCTCGGCTTTCCTACTGTTGTGGATTGCCCTGGAGATTGGGATTCAGGCGCTACCTGCCATTCGGAAGTTCGGGCTGGGCTTTTTCTGGGGCACCACCTGGGATCCTGTTGTGGACATTTACAGTGCTTGGCCCCAGATCTACGGCACGCTGGTAACTTCTCTGATTGCTCTGATCGTGGGCGTTCCCTTAAGCTTTGGCATCTCCATCTTTTTGAGCGAGGACTTTTTGCCCAAGCCTTTGCGCACAGCCTTGATCATCGTGGTGGAGCTGCTGGCAGCCATTCCCAGTGTGGTCTACGGCATTTGGGGGTTGTTTATCTTCATCCCCTTCTTCCGCCCTATACAGATGTTTTTGTTCCAGCACTTCAACTGGCTGCCCATTTTCAGCACACCACCAGTAGGGCCTGGGATGCTGACATCGGGGGTTGTCTTGGGGATCATGATCATCCCCATCATTACTGCCATCGCCAGGGAAGTGCTGGTGTCCGTTCCGCCAGAGTTGCGGGCGGCTGCCTATGCGATGGGAGCCACTCGCTGGGAAGCCATCTTTGGTGTCGTGCTGCCGGCAGCAATTGGCGGCCTCCTGGGAGCGGTGGTTTTGGGTTTGGGACGCGCCCTAGGGGAGACGATGGCAGTAGCGATGCTGATTGGGAATGCCCGCGGCATTAGCATCTCGCTTCTGGCTCCTGCCAGCAGCATCCCAGCCCTATTGGCCAACGAGTTTGCGGAAGCGGGCCCCGAGCAGGTTGCAGCACTTATGTATTTGGCCTTGATTCTGTTAGCCATCACTCTGGTGGTTAACATTGCGGCGGAGCTGATGATACGCCGTGTCAAGTTTGCGCTAACAGCTTCGTGGGAGTAGAGGAACATGACGGCGCAAGTGCAGGCGGTAGAGCAAGGCAATTGGTTTAAGCGCAGAGCGAAGCCCTGGCAGCGCATCTTCTTGGATGTAGGAATGACAGCGCTGACAGCTATCTCCAGCATCTTCGCCATTTTTGTGCTGGCTCTCATCCTCTACTACGTTTTCACCAGGGGCATCGAGCGCCTGAACTGGCAGACGCTGACCCAGCTTCCCCCTCCTCCAGGCGATCAGGTGGGCGGATTTGGCAATGCGGTGCTGGGGACGATTATTGTGGTGTCGATTGCTATCTCCATCACATTCCCCATTGGTCTATTCGCAGCCATCTATCTCTCGGAGTTTGGCAAAAACAGCCCCGCGGCCTCCTTTCTGCGCTTCATTATCAAGGTGTTGACGGGGGTTCCCTCCATCATTGCCGGGGTGTTTGCCTATGGGGTGCTGGTGCTTTCCACCAAAACTTTCTCGGCCCTTGCCGGCGGGATGGCTCTATCGGTGCTGACCCTGCCTATCATCATTTTGTCCTGTGAAGAGGCGCTGCGCCTGGTGCCGGCCGATACGCGGGCTGCTGCCTATGCGTTGGGGGCTTCGCGAGTGCAGACGGTGTTTCGCGTGGTGTTGCCAGCGGCTCTGCCGGTGATCCTGACGGGGGTGACGTTGGCCATTGCCCGCGCTGCAGGTGAGACGGCGCCCCTGATCTTCACGGCTTTGTTTAGCTTTCTCTGGCCCAGCGGTTTGTTGAAGCCAGTGGCCTCGCTGGCTGTGTTGATCTACAACTTTGCCCTTGTCCCCTTTGAAAACCAGCAGAAGCTTGCCTGGGGAGGGGCTTTGGTTCTGGTGATTTTGGTCCTGATTACCACTGTCAGTTTCCGGCTCCTTGTGAGTCGTCGCCAAGAAGCCATCACTATCTAAGCCTTGCAGCAACGTTATCTTCTTTTCAACACGCCTATGCGCTCTCCACTCTCTGACAAGTCGGGCTCTCCTGAGCAATCCACCCGGTTGGAGGTTGAACTAGAGACGCGGGATCTGAGCGTCTACTACGGCTCCCACCTGGCGGTTAAGCAGGTTTCCCTGAGGATCCCGAAAAATCACATCACAGCCTTTATTGGACCCTCAGGTTGCGGCAAGAGCACCATTTTGCGCTGCTTCAACCGCATGAATGACTTAATCCCAGGGGCAAGGGTAGAAGGCTCCGTTATCTTCCACGGGAAAAACATCTACGACCCGGATGTGGATCCCTCTGAGGTGCGGCGGCGGGTTGGCCTAGTGTTTCAGAAGCCCAACCCCTTCCCCAAATCCATCTACGACAACATTGCCTTTGGGCCCCGGATTAATGGCTACCAGGGGGATCTGGACGAGCTCGTGGAGCGGGCACTGCGCCAGGCCGTTCTCTGGGATGAGGTGAAAGATAAGTTGAGGATGAGCGCCCTTTCCCTCTCCGGCGGACAACAGCAGCGCCTCTGCATTGCCCGCACCCTGGCCATTCAGCCGGAGGTAATTCTAATGGACGAGCCTTGCTCCTCGCTGGATCCGATTTCTACGCTGCGCATTGAGGAGCTGCTTAAGGAATTGGGCCGTCGCTACACGATCATCATCGTCACCCACAACATGCAGCAGGCAGCTCGCGTGTCCGACTTCACTGCCTTCTTCAACACTGAACTTGACGAGAGAGGGATCCGCTACGGACGAATGGTAGAGTTTGACCGCACCGAGAAGATCTTCAACTCTCCCGCCAACCGCGAGACGGAAGAGTATGTGAGCGGGCGCTTTGGCTAAGTCGCGGCTGACAGAAGGGATCCCGGTCGTCTATCTTGATGGAGTGGAAGGCCAGTGGCTAGGGCATGGCCGATCGAGTCCGCCTGGATACCTGGCTGGTGGAGCGAGGGTATTTTTCTTCGCGCCAGCAGGCGCAGCGGGCTATCTTGGCGGGAGAAGTCTTCCTCAACGGAGTACGGGCGGAAAAAGCCGGGACGTGGGTAAGCGGAGATCCTGTAGTCCACATCCAGGCCAAGTCTGCTTTTGTCTCGCGAGGAGGAGAAAAGCTTCAGGGGGCACTGCAAGCTTTTCCCATTCAAGTCCAGGGTCGCATCTGTTTGGATGCTGGCATCTCCACTGGGGGCTTCACCGATTGCCTCCTGCGACGAGGGGCGCAGCGGGTCTATGGGGTGGATGTGGGCTATGGCCAATTGGCCTGGTCTTTGCGAACTGACCCGCGGGTAATCCTTAAGGAACGAACCAACTTGCGCTATCTTCAGCCAGCCGATCTCTACGGAACCGAGGTGCCCACTCCCAACTGGCCGGATCTGGCAGTGGTGGATCTCTCCTTTATTTCCCTGACTAAGGTGTTGGATCCTCTGTGGAAGCTGTTGCGCTCGCCGCGGGAAGCCTTGCTGCTAGTCAAGCCGCAGTTTGAGGCGGGCCGAGGCCAGGTGGGCAAAAGGGGGGTAGTGTGGGATCCGGCTATCCACGCTCGCGTGCTCCAGACGGTGATGCAGGCGGCAGTGAGTCGCGGTTGGCGGGTGCAGGGCTATACGTGGTCGCCTATCACTGGCCCTGCCGGCAACATCGAGTACTGGCTATGGCTTGCTGAAGGGGAAGGGATCCCTCTCCCCGACCTCGGTGCACTTCAGCAGATGAGCGAGCAGGCAAGAGCAGCTCTGTGCCCGTAGCTCCGCGCTGAGCTAAAACCCGGGGTAGACTTGACCTTGGCGGCGCTGGAACTGAAAAAAACAGGGGCACGCTGGTAGCAGATTGCTGGCGTCAAATCCAACTTGACGGAGGGAGGGAATCGCCGCCTCAATGGGTTGCAGGATTCACCACGGGTCATTTGAAGAAGCCTAAGCGGGCTCGAGCCAATTTTGCAACAAGAGTTTACGAAAATCCAGAGCTTTTTGCCTTAGTCTGTAACTCTTAACGCTCTTCTCATAGAGGCAGTGCTAGACTTCTCTTACCCAGTTAAAGGTATTGCCTAGCTGACCTAAACCCGAGCGCTCGGTTACTGAACCTCGAGAAGGGGTTGAGTTTGTTGCCTCTAGTTTTTGCCTAGCTTTGCCACTGCTTGCAGCAAGGTTAAGTCCTGTTCTTAAGTCTTTTTGAGGAGGAGTTGGAGGGACGCTGGGATGAACTATCAGACGGTCTGGATCAAGGAGGAGACGCGCAACCACCAGGGTCATTTTATCCCGCAATCGGAGTACATCCTAGTCGAGGCTAACTGCAACGGCTGGGCGCTCATTTGTGCGGACAATGCCCGCTGCTACTACGTAGATCCTGAAGCCCTTCAGTTTGAGTCAGGCTGAGGCTTGCTGCTAGGCAACGGCAGGCCCTCTTTGCAGCCGTTCTTAGAGCTGGGCAAAGCGATCGGTGGCCGCCAGGAGGGCGGTGCGGATCCCAGGCTCGGTAATGGAATGGCCAGCGTCGGGGATCAGGTGAAACTCTGCCTCCGGCCAGGCCTGATGTAACTCCCAGGCGGAAAGAGGAGGGCAGACGACGTCGTAGCGCCCCTGGACGATGACGGCTGGCAGGTGGCGCAGGCGCTCTACCCCCTTGAGGAGTTGATCCTCTGTCTCCAAAAAACCGCGGTGGATGAAGTAATGGCACTCGAGGCGGGCGAGGGCCTCAGCAAAGCTCTCCTGGCCAAAGCGCTCGATGAGTTCAGGGCTAGGGATAAGCTTGCTGGTGCTGGCCTCCCAGATGGCCCAGGCACGGGCTGCCTTCAGGCGCACCTGCGGATTGGGGTCGTTAAGGCGGCGGTAGTAGGCTGCCAGCAGGTCACCCCGTTCCTCTGGGGGAATGGGCTCGAGGTAGTGTTGCCAGGCATCGGGGAAAAGGTAGCTGGCCCCCTCCTGGTAAAACCAGCGAATTTCGAAGGAGCGCAGCAGGAAAATACCGCGCAGGATAAAGCCCAGGCAGGAGTTGGGGTGGGTCTGGCCATAGGCCAAGGCGAGGGCGCTGCCCCAGCTCCCTCCGAAGACAAACCAGCGCTCAATGCCCAAGTGCTGGCGCAGCTTCTCAATATCGGCTACCAAATCCCAGGTGGTGTTCTCCCGCAGCTCGGCGTAGGGGCGGCTCCGGCCGCAGCCGCGTTGATCAAACAGCACCACTCGCCAGCGGCGGGGGTCAAAGTACCGGCGGTAGAGAGGCTCGATCCCGCCCCCTGGGCCCCCGTGCAGAAACACCACTGGCTTGCCCTCTGGGTTGCCGCACTGCTCGTAGTAGAGGGTGTGCAGGGAAGAGACGGGCAGAAAGCCCTGGTCGTAGGGCTCGATGGGAGGATAGAGGTCGCGCTGCATAGGCGGGATACTTGCTAGGGTCTACGCAGGGCAATGGTGGCCTTGGGGGGGATCCCTTCCAGAAAGGTTTCGCCGTCAGCAGCCACAATGGCAAACTGCAGCTCCTGCCCTGGCTGGGCGCCCAAATTGCTCCAGGGAATGGCCACCTCCAGGGAGGTATCTACCACGGCCTTGACCTGATGGCTGAGGGAGTGCCAGGTGTGGTACTCCCCTGCTTGGAGAAGTTGAGCCTCTACCTCCGCCGGGCGTTGACTAGGGGGCGGCAGCGACAGCCTCAACAGGTGGCGGTAGAGGTAGTTGAGAGGGGCTTCTGCGGGTAGTCCCTGCAGAGGGATGGGGCTGTTAAGGGTAATGCAGTTGGGATAAAACCAGAGCACCAGCAATTGCTTGGGCCGCTGCACCACCGAGTTAAAATCCAGCCGCAGATAGAGGTGGAAGTGATCGAAGCCATACCAGAGGCGGCGGACGGCGCTGTTGCGGTGCATGGTACCCCTGGCGGCGCTAATCTCCACCCGTCCAGCCTGGCTCCACTCCCGTTCGCTGGGACGGCCGTTGATGGCGGGATGGATAAACCCCTGCGGCAGCCGATCCCCTAGGCCGTCGTGATCCTCGAGGGGAAACTGCAGCACCGCCGGCACCGCCTCCCCCAGGGCGATGTAGATTGCCTGCAGGTGTTCCCGAAACAGCTGGTCGAAAACGGCGTCGTGGGCGGAAGAGTGCCCTGCCCCAAACCACCAGAACCAATCGGATCCCTCGGCGGCCCACAGAGCTTCCCAGGCTTGGGGGTTGGCGCGGGGGTGATCTTGAATCACCTGACGGGCCTGGGCTAAGAGCTCCCAGGCGCGGTTTTTGACGGGATCCCCGATCCAGGTGGTCAAGTCGGCCTCAATCCAGGAGCCGCTGTGCAGTTGTTCTGCGGGCAGAAACTCGGTGGGGGGAAACTGCTCCAAAAACTCCGAGACCGTCACTAGGCGCAGCGCGGGGTGCTGGCTGAGGCGGGCGTAGAGGTTTTCCAAGAAGGGCCGGCCATCTTGGGGGTAGTACTCCCAGCAATTTTCCCCATCCAGAGCAATGGTGACCAGCCAAGGCTGTTCGGGAGGCAGGCGGTTGCGGATGTTCTCCAAGTGTCCAATGAGATCCTTGGCGGCAGCGTCGGCAGGCATGGCGCTGTAGCTAAAGCCAATAAGATCGGAAAGGCGGTGATCCCGAAAGACAATGGCCAGATCCCCTGCCTCGCTCTCCAGACGGTAGGGGCGGTAGAGCTTTTCCGGCTCGAGGACATGGCCCTGCCCGTCGCGGTGAAAGGGCTGGCCCAGGCTCCAGCCCAGCACTCCCTCGTCAGAGATGATCCACTCAAAGCCCTGCTTGCGCACGATAGGCACGATAGCGGGGCTGACCGCCTGTTCGGAAGGCCACAACCCCCGCGGCTCGCGGCCAAAGCGCTCCCGGTAGATCTGCTTGGCCCGCTCCAGCTGGCTGTGGACATCCTGCTCCCAGTGGAAGGGGTAGCGGGGCAGGGGCAGGCCAGGCCGAGCCACCCGCGCCGAGCGCTCGCTCACCAATAGAGGCAAGATGGGATGAGTGTAGGGGCTGGTGGTCAGCTCCAGTTGGCCGCTACTTTGCAACTTGGCGTGCTGGGGCAGGATGGCGGCCAGGATCTGCTGCTGCTTGGCGTAGATCCGCTGCCGATCCGAAAGGGTAAAGCCAGATCCCATCTTGATCCAGCCCTCGATCTCGGGATCTTCGTGGAAGAGGGGATCAAACCAGGACAGATTGTGCCAGGCCAGGAGGTCGCTGAAGTCTTGCGGTGTCCAGTACTGTAGGCACCAGTTGATCCCTTGGGATTCCCGCTGTTCGTAGAGTTGGCGATAGCGGGGGTAGGGCTCAATCATGGTGGGGTAGTGGCTGTCGAAGAAGCGCTCGACAATAAAGCGCCGCTGCTCCAGGGTAAGCTTTTCAACGGGGGAGAGGGTCAGTTCCAAGTAGGGATCGAAGGCCGAGCCGGCCACGTAGTCTTCAATTTGCACAATCAGGGAAGGCACTAGGTTAACCGTTTGGTGCAAGCGGGGATAGCGCTCCAGCAGCAAAACCAAGTCCAAGTAGTCTTTGATCCCGTGCAGGCGCACCCAGGGCAAGCGATATTTGCCTGCCAGCGGACTTTTGTAGAGGGGCTGGTGTTGGTGCCAAACCAGGGCAACATACAGGGGGTGGGTCATGGGAGGCACGGGCTCCAACCATCACCCGGATAGTAGCCCATCTGTCCAGGTCTCTAGGGAACCAACTTGCCATTGGCCCAATTTCCCAAGACAATGGCGGCAGATGGAAAAGCCAGGCCATGACTGCTGCCACCAACGTTCTAGAACAGTCGATTGTCGTCTTCTCCCAAAACTATTTGCCCATCAGCCGGGTCAATATTAAGCGGGCGATTGTCCTGCTGCTAACAGGCAAAGCAGAGCCGCTGAGGATGATGGATGTGCGGGTGTGGCAGGTGCGCTCCCCCAGCCGGGTCATCGAGGTGCCTGAGCACATTCGCCTCACCATCAAGGGCAAAGAGCGGCCCTGGCGGGTGCCTCCTGTTACTCGGCGCGAGGTTCTGCGGCGGGATCACTACACCTGCCAGTACTGTGGCAGCACCCATAACCTGACCCTAGACCACGTTATCCCTCTTTCCCGCGGTGGTTCCCACACCTGGGACAATGTGGTGACTGCCTGCGAGCGCTGCAACCAGCGCAAGGGCGACCGCACCCCCGAAGAGGCGGGGATGGTCCTGCGCAGTAAGCCGCGAGCTCCCCTCCATCCGACCGTGGCCTTTGCAGAGCAGTTCTGGCGGCAACAGCAAACTCGGCAAGAACAAACCGCTAGCTACAGCCCAAGCTAGAATCGGCAAATCCCGGTTGCTATCGATGAGGATCCGCGTCGGCCATGATGACCGTAATGGAGTTTTTTGCCCTCAGCGCTGGCGAGTGGATGTGTCAGCGCACCAGCCATCACCTGGCCTTTCGCCGCTCTGAAGGGGGAAGGTCGCAGCTGCAAATTGTTACCCTGGCAGCAACCGATCCGGAAGTCATTCGGGTTTGCGAACTGTTCAAGGTAGATCCACGGCGAGCCGTGGGGGCGGCGCGAGTCCAGTGGAATGGGGAGCAGGACTGGGACAACGAAGAGTACAAGGGCGAGGTGGTGCTGGTCCCAATTCCCGATCCTGACAACCCCATGCGCGGGCAACTGTTGCGGGATCAAGGCTATGCCGAGAAAGTGCCGGTGGCCGGCACCTACGTGATGGGAGCCGATGGCGCCCTCACCCTCTACACCGAGTACGAGATGACTGAGTCGGAGGAGCGCATTTGGTTTGCCAGCCCCAACCTGCGCCTGCGGACCAGCCTTGTCAAGCGCTTCGGCGGCTTTAGCATGGCTTCCTTCTGCTCTGAGGTGCGCAAACTCCCGCCCAGCCTCTCTCCCAGCCCAGCGGCGGCTTAGGCGCCAGCTTCCCCCTCTTGGGAGTTGGCTGGAAGGCTGGGGAGGATTCCATTGGCAGGTCAACTGGTGGGGAAAGCCCGGCTATGGTGGATCTCAGCAACTTTATCCAGGGCATAGAGCAGCTGATCGAGCTGGCCCAAAAGCTGGAGGAGAAAAAACAAAGTGGAGAACTGCGAACTGAGGTCCGCCTCCAGACCCGGCCTCTATCGACCTCCATCCCTCGCTCTGGTTCTATCCCCCGCCACTTCCAGACAGGGGATCCCGGCTGGAGCAGCAAGCTCCAGGGGATGGCTGCAACCTGCTTCCAGGAAGCCCCCGAGGCTAGTGGGCCAATCTCCGCTGAGCGCCCAGAGTCGAGGTCGGGGCTGCGCCTCAAGGACGTGGGGGGACTCAAGGAGCAACTCCAAGCCTTGCGGGAGCTGGTGGAGATCCCCCTCAAGCGGCCCGAGCTACTGGCCAAGTTGGGGCTAGAGCCGCCGCGGGGGGTGTTGTTGGTTGGCCCCCCTGGCACTGGCAAGACCCTGACGGCCCGCGCCCTGGCCGAGAGTCTGGGGGTGAACTACATTGCCGTGGTTGGCCCGGAGCTAATGGGCAAGTACTACGGCGAGGCGGAGGCACGCCTGCGGCAGCTGTTTGAGAGAGCGGCTAAGTCTGCCCCTTGCCTGGTGTTTATCGACGAAATTGACGCCCTTGTGCCCAACCGCAGCACCGTTGAGGGGGAGGTGGAGAAACGCCTGGTGGCCCAGCTGCTGGGGCTAATGGACGGGTTTGTGGCCCAAAAAGGCATTGTTGTGCTAGCGGCTACCAACCGACCCGAAGCCCTGGATCCGGCCCTGCGGCGACCGGGGCGCTTTGACCGCGAGATCGTCTTCAAGGTGCCGGATCGGGAGGGGCGGCGGGAAATTCTCGCCATTCACACTCGCAGCATGCCCCTAGCAGAGGATGTGGATTTAGATAGCCTGGCAGAGCAAACGCTGGGCTTTGTGGGGGCAGATCTGCGCGGCCTGTGCCAGGCGGCGGCCTATGCGGCCTTACGGCGCCAGGTGCCGGATCTGGAATCCCCTATCCCAGAATCCCTGAAAGTAACGGCAGCGGACTTTCAGGAAGCTCTGCAACAGGTGAAGCCGGCGGTGTTGCGCTCAGTGGAAGTCGAGTCGCCCCAGGTGAGCTGGGATCAAATTGGCGGCCTGGAGCAGGCCAAGCAGGTGCTGCAGGAGGCCATTGAGGGATCCCTGCTGCACCCAGAGCTCTACGAGCAGGCCCAGGCCCATGCGCCCAAAGGGATCCTCCTCAGCGGGCCGCCCGGCACGGGTAAAACCCTCTTGGCCAAGGCCATTGCCTCCCAGGCCAAGGCCAACTTCATTGCCGTCTCCGGCCCAGAGCTCTTGAGCAAGTGGGTGGGATCCTCCGAGCAGGCGGTGCGGGAACTCTTTGCCCGTGCCCGCCAGTGCGCTCCTTGCGTGATTTTCATCGACGAGATCGACACCCTGGCGCCGGCGCGGGGCAGTTACTCCGGAGATAGCGGCGTCAGCGACCGCGTCCTGGGCCAACTGCTGGCCGAACTGGATGGGATCCGCCCCAGCCAGGGAGTCTTGGTGGTGGCTGCCACCAATCGCAAAGCCAGTTTGGATCCCGCCCTCACCCGCGCTGGCCGGCTGGAGCTGCACCTAAGCGTGGAACTGCCGGACCGCGCCGCACGGCGGGAAATCCTGGCCGTGCACAACCGCAGGCGGCCCCTAGGGCCAGATGTGGATCTGGAGGTGTGGGCCGAGCGCACGGAAGGCTGGAGTGGGGCCGATCTTGCTCTATTGAGCAACCGCGCCGCCATCGCTGCCATCCGCCGCCACCGGGCCACCTCTGAGGAGGTGGATCCCAAGGCTCTGGTCATCCGCCAGGAAGACTTTGCCCAGGCCTTTGCCGAGCTGCAGCAGCAGCGACAGGTTAGCTAGAAAACGGGGATCCCTTGCCATTCCGGTTGCCGGTGGGCGTGGGCTGCCTCGCCGCAGGTGCGGGGAGTGGGAAAGATCTTGTCAGGGTTAGCGAGGCGCTGCGGGTCGAACACCTGCCGCACCCACTGCATGCTCTCCAAGTCTGTGGGCGTAAACATCTCCAGCATGTAGCAGCGCTTGTCGGCACCGATGCCGTGCTCGCCAGAAATGCTGCCCCCTAGACGCACGCAGAGCTTGAGGATCTCGCCCCCCAATTTTTCCACCTGCTCTAGGGATCCCGGCACCGACTCGTCGTAGAGGATTAAGGGGTGCAGATTGCCGTCGCCGGCATGAAACACGTTGGCCACCGGGTAGCCGTACTCGCGGCTGAGGCGCTCGATTTCCTTCAGGACATAGGCTAGCTGGCTGCGGGGGATCACCCCATCTTGGACGTAGTAGTTGGGGCTGAGCTTGCCCATGGCGGCAAAGGCTGCCTTGCGCCCCTTCCACAGACGCGCCCGCTCTTCTGGGCTGGAGGCAACTTGCACCTGGCGCGCCCCGTTTTTTAGGCACAGGGCCTTTACCTGCTGGCTGGCTTCCTCCACCTCCAGCTCCAGGCCGTCCACCTCCACCAGCAAGATGGCCGCCGCATCCCGTGGGTAGCAGCCCGACTGCACCACATCCTCAACGGCGTTGATGCTGAAGTTGTCCATGATCTCCAGGCCAGCAGGGATGATCCCGGCGGCGATGATGTCGGAAACGGCAGCTCCTGCTGCCTCGACACTGTTAAAATCCGCCAGCAAAACCTGCACCTGGGCCGGCGCCTTGAGCAAGCGCAGGGTAATCTCGGTAGCAATCCCCAGGGTGCCCTCGGAGCCGACAAACAGGCCCACCCAGTCGTAGCCGGGCATCTCCGGGATCTTGCCCCCCCAGCGCACCACCTCCCCATCCGGCAGCACCACCGTCAGGCCGAGAATGTGATTGGCTGTTACACCGTATTTGAGGCAGTGGACGCCGCCGGAGTTTTCCGCCACATTGCCGCCGATGGAGCAAACTGACTGGCTAGAGGGATCCGGGGCATAGAAATAGCCTTGGGCAGCCACTGCCTGGGTAATCCAGGCGTTAATCACCCCCGGCTGCACCACCATGCAGCGGTTCTCCAAGTCGATTTCCAGGATTTGCTTCATCAGGGTGGTAGCGATGACGACGCTGTTTTCCACAGGCAGCGCTCCCCCCGATAGCCCAGTGCCGGATCCCCGCGCCACAAAGGGCACCCCGTAGCGGCTGCACAGCTTTACCACCTGGGCCACCTCTTCTGTTGTGCGCGGCAATACCACCAGAGCCGGCCTTTGCCGGTAGCTGGTCAGCCCGTCGCATTCGTAGACCAGCAGCTCCTCCGGCTTGCTAATCACCCGCTTGGGATCCAAAACCTTTTTCAGCTCAGCCGTCAGCTTGATCCAATCGAAAGTCAGGCCGGTTTGCAAAAGGTGAGAGGAGCGGACAACCATTTAAACTGCAGGGGGATATCGTCTCTGGAGTCTTGAGGTCCAGCTTAACCCGACAGCGCCTATGCAGCCCTCCTCCCGCAGTGCAGAAGAGATCCTCCAGCAAGTGCGGCAGCTCTACGAGCTCTACCCTTTCCCACCGCAGCCCATCGGCACTGTTCCCCCGCCGGGGTGGAACTGGCGCTGGAGTTGGCCCCAGGCCTATGCCTTTTGCACGGGATCCCATCCGGGCCGGCGCAAGGTGCGCATCTTGGATGCCGGCTGCGGCTCCGGAGTAGGGACGGAGTATATCGCCCACCAGAATCCCGACGCCGAAATTTGGGCTTTTGACCTAAGTAGCCGCGCCCTTGAAATTGCCAAGGCTCGCTGTCGGGCTTCCCAGGCGCCGCCAGTGCAGTTTTGCCAGCTCAACGTTTACGACATCGACCGGCTGCCAGGGCAGTTCGACTTCATCAACTGCGTGGGCATGCTCCACCACTTGCCGGACCCGGTGGCGGGGCTGCAGGCTTTGGCGAGCAAACTAGCTCCTGGCGGGATCCTGCATTTGTTTGTCTACGGCGAGCTGGGCCGCCATGAGATTCGCCTGATGCAGAAGGCCATTCGCCTCTTGGTCACCGGCTCCGAACACCAACCTCTCGCCTCCCCCGAGCAACTGCAAAAGGGCCTCCAGGTAGGTCGCCGCCTTTTCGAGATCCTGCCAGCAAGCAACCGCATCCAGCAGCAGGAACAGGCCCGCTGGGCCCTCGAGAACGTGGACGACGAATGCTTTGCTGACATGTACCTGCACCCGCAGGAGGTGGACTACAACATTGAGACCCTGTTTGAGCTCATTCGGGCTTCAGGGCTGCAGTTTCTGCGCTTTTCCAACCCCGAGTTCTGGCGGCTGGAACGGGTGTTGGGGCAGGACGAGGCCCTCCTGGCCCAGGCGGCTCAACTGCCGGAGCTGGAGCGCTACCGCTTGATTGAGCTGCTGGACCCGGTGGTGGCCCACTACGAGCTGTTTCTTGGCAGGCCCCCCCTCCCCCGCTGGGAATGGACCAGTCCAGAAGCTGTGGCCTCGGCTGTGGCCCACCTCAGTCCCTGCCTGGGCCTGTGGCCGGGGCGGAGCATTTTCAACTACGCCTACGAGGCCATTTCCCTAAGCGAGGAGGCCTTTGCCTTCCTGCAGCAGGTAGACGGGATCCGCACCGTCCAAGCCATTCAAGAGAGCCTAGCCTCTCCCCTAAGCTGGTCGCAGCTACAGCAGTTGCTGCGCTGGCAAGTGCTGCTGTTGGAGCCCCAAGAGAACGGTTTTTGAGCGCCCTCGCCACTTAGTCGCGGAGAAAACTTGCCCCCCCAGGCCTTTCTACCCTATGCTGGAAGGCTGTGACTTTGCTCCAGCTCACTCCCATGCCCAAAATCAAAACTCGCAAAGCCGCTGCAAAACGCTTTCGCCTCACCGGCAACGGCAAGTTTATGCGCCGCCGGGCGGGGCACAACCACTTGCTCGAGCACAAAACCAGCAACCGCAAACGCAAGTTGGCTGGCGTGGCCCTGGTGAGCAAACAGGATCTGGCCAACGTGCGCCTGATGCTGCCCAACGCCCACTAGGTCCCCACCGGTTGCGGCCCAGCCAAAAGTCTTTGGGCTTGTCAATTGCAAGGTGTACTTGCCGGTATTGGGTTACTGCTATGAGAGTTAAACGCGGCAACGTTGCTCGCAAGCGTCGCAAGAAGATCCTCAAGCTGGCCAAAGGCTTCCGCGGAGCTGGCTCCAAGCTGTTCCGCACGGCTAACCAGCAGGTGATGAAAGCCCTGCGCAGCGCCTACCGGGATCGCCGCCGCAAGAAGCGGGATTTCCGCCGCCTCTGGATTGCCCGCATCAATGCGGCCACCCGCGCCCAGGGCCTGCGCTACAGCGAGTTCATCGACGGCCTCAAAAAAGCCAATATCCAGCTCAACCGCAAAATGCTGGCCCGCCTGGCTTTCCTGGATCCCGAGGCCTTTACCCGGGTGGTGGAAGCAGCCCGCCAGTCCCGCGCTTCCTAGGGGGAATGGGATCCTGGTCTCCGTTGGCCTTGGCGATCCAAAAGTCTTGCTTAGCGGCCAGCCTGGCTCTAGCTTGCTCGGGGATGGGGAGCCCTGCCGCCGCCCGCCCTTGGCCGGAGATTGTCCGTTCGGGACAGTTGCGAGTTGCAGTCAAAGACAACTTGAGGCCGCTGGGCTTTCGCGATCCCGAGGGCAAGCTGCAGGGGTTTGAGATTGAGCTAGCCCGCGAGCTGGGATCCCGGCTCCTGGGGTCAAGAGAGGCGGTGGAGCTGGTGCCGGTGGCCAACGTGGAGCGGCTGCAGGCAGTGGCCGCGGGGGAGGTGGACCTGGCCATTGCCCAGATTGGCATCACGCCGGATCGGGCCCGCCAGGTGGAGTTTACCTCTGCCTACTATCAGGATGGCCCCAGCTTGGTGGTGGCCCGCTCCCAGAACTGGACAAGCTGGTCGGAGCTACGCGGCGCTCGCGTTGCCGTCCTGCGCGGATCTGCCGCTATTCCTCACCTCAATCGCTACCTTCCAGGGGTCGAGTTGGTGCCGGTGGATTCCTATCAGGAAGGGGCGGAGTTGCTCTTGAAAGGATCGGTGCAGGCCTGGACAGCAGACCGGTCGGTGCTGGCCGGGTGGCTGGCGGAGCACCCCCAGTTTCAGTTCTTGGGATCCCCCCTGGGGGCGGTGGGGCTGGGGATTGCCATGCCCAAAGGGCTGGAGCACGCTGAATTGCGGCTGCGGGTGCGCCGCGAGCTAGAAAACCTGCGTGCCGAGGGCTGGCTGGCAGAGCGGGCCAGAGCCTGGGGTCTGCCCTAAGCTCCTGCCCTCAGTGCCAAAAGTGACGAATGCCAGTGCAGACCATGGCGATACCCGCAGCATTGGCGGCGGCAATGGAGTCGGCATCGCGGATGCTGCCTCCCGGCTGAATAATGGCGCGGATCCCAGCGCGGGCTGCCGCCTCGACACTGTCGGCAAAGGGGAAAAAGCCGTCGCTGGCCAAAACCGCTCCCGCGGCCCGTGGACCGGCCTGGCGAAGGGCAAGCTCGACGGCCCCCACCCGGTTCATCTGGCCTGCTCCAATGCCGAGGGTTTGCCCCTGGCGAGCAACGACGATGGCGTTGGATTTCACGTGTTTGCAGACTATCCAGGCAAACTCCAGATCCGCCCACTCCTCGGGGGTAGGCTGGCGCTCGGTCACCACCTGCCAGGAGGGTTGGCGAACGGATCCCTGCAGCCGGTCGGCCTCTTGCACCAGAAAGCCGCCGGCCAAGGTACGAACGGTTTGGGCTGGCCCCACCTCAAAGTCCGGCAGAACCAAAAGCCGCAAGTTCTTTTTGGCCGCCAGCTGCTCAGCTGCCTCAGGCGTGCAGCCCGGGACGACCACGCACTCCAAAAAAGGCTCCGCCAGCCGCCGGGCGGTCTCCGCATCCAAGGTTTGGTTGAGGGCAACGATGCCCCCGAAGGCGGAAACGGGATCGGCAGCCAAAGCAGCCTCCAGAGCGGCAGCTAGGGTTGGGCGAACGGCTACCCCACAGGGGTTGTTGTGCTTGACAACCACCGCTACCGCTGGCTTAGAGCCGTTGGCAAGTCCTATGCTCAGTTCTGCCGCCAGGGCGCGGGCCGCTTCCAGATCCAGCAGGTTGTTGTAGCTTAGCTCTTTCCCCTGTAACTGCTTGGCTCGATGCCAGCCAGGGGCAGCCGCATCCACCACATACCAGGTGGCAGCCTGGTGGGGGTTTTCCCCGTAGCGCAGGCGTTGCCACGGGATCCCTTGCAGGTGAAAAACCTGTTCAGCAGCGCCTGCAGAAGCTGGAGGTTGAGAGGGTTGGGACAGCTCTGAGCGGGCCAGGTAGTTGACGATGGCGCGGTCGTAAGCTAAGACCCGCTCAAAGGCGCGGCGGGCACACTGGAAGCGAAAGGCCAGCCGTTCCGCCTCGCTGGAGGAGCTAGAGAGCAGTTGCAAATACTGAGGGTACTGGCTGGGATCCGTGAGCACCGTAACATAGGGATAATTTTTGGCCGCTGCCCGCACTAACGTCGGCCCGCCGATGTCAATCTGCTCCAAAGCCTCCTCCAGAGCCACTCCGGGTTGAGCCACCGTCTGCTCGAAAGGGTAGAAGTTGACCACCACCAGTTGGATGGGCGGGATCCCCAGCGCCTCCAAGTCTGCCCGGTCTTCGCGGCGCTCCAGGCGAGCCAAAATGCCGCCGTAGATGCGGGGGTGCAGCGTTTTCACCCGTCCCCCCAGAATCTCCCGCGCACCGGTGTGGGCCGAGATGGGGGTAACCGGGATCCCAGCTTCAGAGAGCACCTTGGCCGTACCGCCGCTGCTGAGGAGTTGAAAGCCGTGCTCCTGGACAAGTGCCTTAGCCAGGGGGACAAGGCCAGTTTTATCAGAGACACTGAGGAGGGCCAAAGGGGGGAAGGGCTGAGTAGGCATAGGTTGTCGCTAGATACGCCGGCAGCCTCTGGATTCCACGCCATAGGATAGCGCCCTTGCTGGAAAATCAGCAGCTTGCCCTGGGAAAGAAAGCAACCCCAAGTGAGCAAAAGGGGATCCCAGCTCCGGCGGGAAAGTGCTATGACAGGATGAGCGTGAGGTGCTGCTGGGAGGGGGTCATCCGGATCCTATGGCGAGAGTCCTGCAGCTTCTGATCCAGGGTTGGTACTACTCCATCCCCCTGTTGGCCTTCTCAGTTCTCTCGGTGGCTTGTTGCCTCGAGCGGGCCTTGTTCTGGTGGAAGGTTACCCATCGGCAGGAGGAGGTGGTGCGGCAAGCCCTCAGCCAGTACCGCCGCAACCCCAGGGCCGCCCAGTACCTGCTGGAGCAAAATGCCGACCTGCCCATTGCGCGCATCTTTTTGGCTGCCCTGGAGCTCAACGAAGCCAGCCCTGAGGATTTTAAACTGGCCCTTGAGACAGCCCTGGCTGCAGAGGTGCCGCTATTAAAGCGCTTCAGCACTCTCTTTGACACGGTGATTACCGTTGCTCCCTTCCTGGGCCTCTTGGGCACGGTTACCGGCATCATCCAAATCCTCAGCTCCATCCAACTGGGGGATATTGGCGGCACCAATACGCAGGGGGTGGGACAAGGCATCGCCGAAGCCCTCTACTCGACGGCTTTCGGGTTGATCGTGGCTATTCCCACCTTGCTGATCTCCAATGTCTTTCGCTCTCTGTACCTGCGGCAACTCTCCAAGATCCAGGAGTACGGCGGCGAGCTGGAGTTGCTGCATCGGCAGCGGCTAGAGATGCAAGCCCAGCAGCTTCCCCAGTATTCCTACGCCAAGCCCGGCCCCAGCTCCACTCTTCCTCCCTACTCCCCGCTTGAGCCCTCCTAGCCTATGCGCATCCCAGAGGAGAACTTCAGGCCCGCCGAGATCAACATCGTGCCCTTAATCGATGTCATCTTCTCGATCTTGGTGTTTTTCGTCATCGCCAGCCTAGTGCTTACCCGCTCAGAGGCGCTCGATGTCAACTTGCCAGAGGCCTCCACAGCCGAAGCCCGCCGTCAGCCAGACGTTACCGTGAGCATCACGGCCGAAGGCCAAATTGCTGTCAACCGGCAGAAAATTGCCAATCTTGGTGCCCTGATCCCCGCGGTGGAACGTATTCTGGCCGAGAAGCCGGCTGAAGGGCGGCGCTTAGTGGTCATCAACGCTGACTTGGCCCTCTCCCACGGCAAGGTGGTGGAGGTCATGGATGCTCTGCAGCGGCTGCCCAACGTCAGCCTGGCGATTGCTGCCCGCCGCCCCAACAACCGCTGACCCTCTCTTCGAGCCGGAGGTGAGGATCCTCACCCTGCTCCCAGCAGTTGGATTAGCAGCGCCTTTTGCACGTGAAGGCGATTTTCCGCCTGATCCCAAACGCGGGACTGGGATCCCTCCAAAACCTCGGCAGTAATCTCCTCCTCCCGGTGGGCGGGCAGGCAGTGGAGCACAATCGCCTCCGGATCTGCGTGTTTCATGAGCTCGGCATTGACCTGGTAGGGCAGGAAGTGGGCTTTGCGGGCTGCCGTCTGATCCTCTTGGCCCATGCTGGCCCAGACGTCGGTATAGACCACCTGGGCTCCCGCAACGGCTTCGTAGGGATCCCGCACAACCAGCACCTGCGATCCCTGGGCCAAGGCTTGCGCTTCTGCCACCACTGCCGCATCCGGCTCGTAGCCAGGGGGTGTGGCAACGCGGATGTGGATCCCGCTTAGAGCACAGCCCAGCAGGAGGGAATGGGCAACATTGTTGCCGTCGCCACAATAGGCCAAGGTCAGGCCTGCCAGTTGCCCGAAGTTCTCCTGAATGGTGAGCAGATCGGCCAAAACTTGGCAGGGGTGAAACTGATCCGTGAGGGCGTTGATCACGGGGATCTCGGCATACTCGGCAAAGAGCTCCAGCTCCCGCTGGTCGTAGGTGCGAATGGCAATGGCGTCCAGGTAGCGGGAGAGGACGCGGGCTGTATCCGACAGGGGCTCGCCGCGGCTTATTTGCATTGCCGATGGCACCAAGTCCAGGGTGCTGCCCCCGCACTGGGCCATGGCAACGGTAAAGCTAACCCGGGTACGGGTGGAAGCCTTCTGAAATAGCAGTCCCAGCACTCGACCCCGCAGGTCTGCCCGGTAGGGATCCCGCTTCAGCTCCGCCGCTTGGGCCAGCAAGGCCGCCAGCTCCGCCGGGCTCAGGTCGCTGAGTTTGAGCAGATCCCGTCCGGCCAAGTTCAAATTCATGGATCCTGCCATCCTCGCCTACCCTGCCTGCCGACGATAAAGCCTTTCCCACCTAGGGTTAGCACCGCCTACCGAGAAGAGGAACGAACGACGCTGGAAGCCTGTTGCCGGCGGGCCGCAATTTGGGCCTGGAGGGCGCGAATGGCAGCCGCATACTGCGGATCAGCGGCAGTGGCTACCAGTTCGCGGTTCTTGCTGAGGCGCTTCAGATCTGCCTCCGACAGCTCCACCACAATGTCGGGGGTGATACCCTTTTGGTCAATCTCGGTGCCCTTGGGAGTGCGGTAGCGGGCAATGGTGACTGCCAACCCCGACCCGTCGGAGAGGGGATGCACCGACTGCACCAGGCCCTTGCCAAAGGTTGGCGTGCCAACAATCACAGCGCGCCGGTTATCTTGCAAGGCGCCGGAGAGGATCTCGCTGGCGCTGGCAGAACCCCCATCCACCAAGACGGCCAAAGGCTTGTCGGTGAGGGCGCTGTTGTTGGCCACAAGGCGATCCTGCTCCCCTTGCCGATTCACCGTCGAGACAATGCTCCCCCGATTGATCCACAGGCGCGCAATTTCGGCACTGGCGTGGAGCAGCCCCCCAGGATTGGCCCGTAGATCCAGCACGTAGCCAGCCACCCCTTGTTTTTCCAGGTCGCGAATGGCCTGGCGCACCTTTTCGGCGGCGTTGCCGGAAAATTGGGTGATGCGGATATAGCCAATGAGCAGGCCATTTTCTTTGCGAGCCTCGTGGCGTACTGTAGCTAGCTCAATTCTCTCCCGCACCAAGTCAAACACCTTCAGCCCTTCTCCCTCGCGGCGAATGGTTAGCCGCACCCGGGTGCCTGGCTCACCGCGAATGAGGCTGACGGCAGTATTGGTGTCCATGCCCTCGGTGGATCGGTCGTCGATACGCACGATAACGTCCTTGGACTTGATCCCAGCGCGATCGGCAGGGGATCCCTCAATTGGCGAGATCACAACCAGCTCATTGGTCTCCTGATCCACACCCAGCGTGATCCCCACGCCGGTCAGCTCCCCCGAGGTGTCGATCTGCATGCTGGCAAACTGCTCCGGATCCAAGAAGCGGGTGTAGGGATCGTTGAGCTTCTTAAGGGCCTCGCGAATGGCCTTGTAGGCCTCCTCGCGGGTGGCATATTCTCTGCTGAGCAGCTCGCGGCGCACCGCTTCCCAGTCGACGGAGTTAAAGGAAGGATCGACGTACTCCCGATTGACGATCTGCCAAACTTCGTCCACCACTTCTTTGGGATCCCGGCGAAACCCCGCCCAACCTGGCATGGATAGCTGCACGCCAACCAACGACACGGCTGTAACCACGGCAGCCGTTGCACTCACCACAAACCCACGTTTTCTCATCGGCTCTCCTGGAAAACACGGTACTGGTTGAAGATGGGCTGGGTTTTGCCAGACTAGGCTCCTCTAGGGGCAGCTAGCAGCGTCCAAATTCTGATAGGCTGCTGAGAGTGCTGCCCAGTTTTGCCCAAGCTAGCATAGGGATTCTGGCAAGGCTGCTCCCAGGATCCCATTAGATTGCAACTTTTTGTAGTCTCTTGGGTTGGGTTTTGTTGCCTCTCTGCCCATGTCTCCTGGAGCTCCTGCAAGAACTGCCAACTCCTCCCTGCTAGTTCAGGTGCAGACGGCTCGAGCTGCCGCCCAGCGCACAGCCACCTTGCCCACTGAGGTTCGGGATGCGGCTCTCGAGGCCATGGCCACAGCTTTACTGGAACAGCAAGAGGCCATCCTAGCGGCCAATCGGGAAGATCTGGAGCGGGCAGCGGAGCAGGTTAAAAGGGGGGAGTTGTCGGCTGCGGCCTATGCCCGCCTAAAGTTGGATGCCCACAAGTTGGCGGAGATGGTAGCTGGAGTCCAGCAGGTGAGGCGGCTGCCCGACCCGGTAGGGCGATCCCTCCTCATCCGCGAGCTGGACGAGGGGCTGGTGCTGGAGCGGCGCACCTATCCCCTGGGAGTGCTAGGCGTCATCTTTGAGTCGCGGCCCGACGCCCTGGTGCAAATTGCCGCCCTAGCGGTAAAGACGGGCAACAGCGTCCTGCTCAAAGGCGGATCGGAGGCGCTCTGCTCCTGCCAAGCGTTGATGGCCGCGCTGCAGGCGGGGCTGCGGCAAGTTCCCGACTTTCCTAGGGGATCTTTGCAGTTGCTCACCCGTCGCGAGGAGATTAAAGAGCTGCTGCAACTGGAAGGTCTGGTGGACCTAATCATTCCCCGCGGCTCCAGCAGCTTTGTCCGCTACATTATGGAGAATACCCGCATCCCGGTTCTGGGCCATGCGGATGGGCTGTGCCACCTGTACGTGGATCGGGCTGCTGATGTGGACATGGCGGTGAGGCTAACCCTAGATAGCAAAACCCAGTACCCTGCCGCCTGCAACGCCATCGAGACCCTATTAGTCCATGCAGAGATTGCTCCCCGGTTTTTGCCTCTGGCCGTGCAAGCGCTGCGCGAGAAAGGGGTAGAGTTGCGCGGGGATCCCCGCTGCCGCGAGCTGGTGCCCGATCTGATCCCGGCCACTGAAGCTGACTGGAGCACTGAGTACGCCGACTTGATTCTAGCCATTAAAATGGTGGATTCCCTCGACGAGGCCATTGCCCACATTCAACGGTACGGATCCCGGCACACCGAGGCCATCGTGACCGAAGATGCCGTCGCTGCCCAGCGCTTTCTCGACGAAGTGGACGCAGCAGGGGTCTTTCACAACGCCTCCACCCGCTTTGCCGATGGCTTTCGCTACGGCTTTGGGGCAGAAGTGGGCATTAGCACCCAAAAGCTGCCACCCCGGGGCCCGGTAGGCTTGGAAGGCCTAGTAACCTACCGCTACCAACTGCGGGGGCGAGGCCATCTTGTAGCTGACTATACCGGCCCTCAGGCCCGTCCCTTCCTGCATCGGGATCGCTTAAACGTTACCGGCTTAGCCTAGAAGGGATCCCCTTGACCAGCTGGGTTGTCTTAACTTTTTTGGCTAAAAGTTGAGGTAAATTTTTAAAAGGTGGCCTTATGCGGCGCTTCTGGATTGGCCCTGTGCAGGCTGGACTTCTGTCCTCTCGCTAAGGAGCTTCACGGTTTTATGCCCGTTCGTCTGTACGTTGGAAATCTGCCGGCAGAGGTAGATCGCGAGGCCCTGGAGAAGCTCTTCAGATCTGCAGGTGAGGTCATTTCCACCAAGGTCATTCGGGATCGGAAGACCGGCAAGTGCCGCGGCTTTGGTTTTGTTACGGTAAGCACTGAGGAACAGGCGCAGCAGTATATCGAGAAATTCAACGGCCACAGCTTTGGCGACGTCAACTTGCGCATTGAACTTGCCCAGCCGCGCGAGAAACGGGAAGGTGCCGAAGCCAAAGCAGCAGTCTCCCCTTCCCCCGCCAAGGACTCCGCCCGGGAACCGGCCAAAGGTTCCAAAACGGCAGGGGAGAAGTCTACTTCAGGCAAGAAGCAGCGCCAGCGTGTCAAGGCGGGCCCTGAGGCAAAAGAGGCTGTTGAGCCGGATCCCCGCTGGGCCAGCCAGTTGCAGCGGATCAAGGAGCAGCTTTTGCAAGCCACCCACTCCTAACCCCCCAAAGGGGTGGTAGACAGGGCTGCTGCCTGGGCTTAGCCTAATAAAAGCTTGTACTCGAGGGGGAGTTGGGATGGGAAGTCTGGCGAGGGCTTTTGGCAGGTGGGGACAAGGGCTGGCCAAGCTCGGCCTGCTCGGCATGCTCCTAGTTTGGCTGGGAATGAGCGGCACGGCACCTGTTGTCTTTGCAGCTCCGGCAGACCTGGAGAAGCAGGTGCTGGAGATCATCCGCAAGAATCCGCAGGTGATCCTGGAGGCCGTGCAGGAGTACCAGCAGCGGCAGTATGAAGAGCAGCAGCGGCAACAGCAGAAGCTAGCAGAAGAGTTTGGCCGGCAGTTGCGGCAGAACCCCCGCGCTGTCATTGGCGATTCCCCCAGAACCGGCTCCGAGTCCTTGCGGCTAGTTTTGGTGGAGTTTTCCGACTTTCAGTGTCCCTTCTGTGCCCGTGCCCATCAGACTCTGAAGGAGTTCATGGCTAGACATGGGGACGAGGTAACCTTGGTGTACAAGCACCTGCCCTTGACCAGCATTCACCCTGAGGCGATGGCGGCAGCGCGCGCCGCTTGGGCTGCTCACCGCCAGGGCAAGTTTTGGGAGTTCCACGACGAGCTGTTTGCCAACCAGTCCCAGCTAGGGGAGGAGTTTTACGTAGCTACAGCCCAAAAGCTGGGCTTGAACGTGGAGAAGTTCAATCGGGATCGGCGCAGCCGGGCGGCAGAGCGGGCTGTACAGCGAGACATGGATCTGGCCTCTCAACTGGGCATCAGCGGTACCCCCCATTTCATCTTGAACGGCATTGCCTTCTCGGGGGCTCAGCCTTTGGAAGTGTTTGAGCAGACGCTGCAACAGGCCAAGCAGGCTCGCTAGGACTCCACCCCTGTCTCCCTCTCACGGCACGGCAGGCCTGAAGGGGGAGCATTTACTTCACCGGCAAAATGCGGGCATCAAACCCCGCCTCGGCTAGGCTGCGCCGCGCTCGTTCGGCATTGGCCCGCTGCCGGTAGGTGCCCACCTGAATCACTGAGCCGCGCACAAAGGCATCGGGCGCAAACTGCCGCACCTTGGGCAGCGCCTCTTCGCCAGCCTGAACCACCACCCAAAACCCGGCCGAGCTAGCCGCAGGCAAGGATGGAGGAGAATCCCGAACTAGGATAGGTTGGGAGCGGCGCAGGTCAGCGGGAAAGATCCCTGCCTCGTAGCCGTGGCTAGCTAGGTAACGCACTTGCTCGCTGGCCGTTGCCAGATCGGCAAAGCCGCCGGTGCGCACAACCCGCCGGCTGTCGTAGATTAGGGGCAGGGATCCCGGCAGCAGGTGCTCCAAAGCAGCCAATTTCTCGCCGCTGGGATCGGCCACCAACACCCAATAGCGTTCCCCTTGGGCAGGCTCCTCAGGTGGTGAAGCGGCATTCTCTTCTGCCAGCGACACGACCACTGCCGGCAAGCCCTGAGCAGTCAGCCAACGGGCCTGTTCCTGCGCCAGTGATAGGCGAGAGAAAGTCCCCGTCTGTAGGGCAGGCTGGCCGCGGTAACGCACCTCTATAGCCTGGGGAAAGAAGCGGCGTACCCGCTCCTCCAGCCGTGGATCTCTGCTGGGGTTGGGCACTTGGGTGGCAAAAGGCCGCTGCGGGTCGAAAGGGGGAGCCGTTGGCGGGGCAAGAAAGGCTGGCGGCAGGGGTGGATCCCTGTCTTGGCGGCTCACCACCCGCACGGGCAGCCCTAGCTGTTCCAACTCGGCCTGGCGGCGTTGGGCGTGGCTGCGGTTGACAAACGTTCCCGCCAGAATGAAGACCTGGCCATCCCCCTGCACAAAATAGGCATCCGGCACCTGCCTGCGCACCTGAGCTAAGGCTTCTGGTCGCTCAGCCAGGACATGGACTTGGTAACGGATTAGGGCAAAGGCAGGCGGCAGGGCAAGGAGACTAGCCACCAGGGAGCTGCCCCACCAAGCCGCCATTGTCAGCCTTGGCCAAGCCCTGCTAGGCAAGAGACTAGTCTCTCCCCCCCACCTAGCCCACTGTCGGTCTCTCCTTTGGCGGCAGTGGCGCAGCCCAGCGTTCACAGGAGAAGCGCAATGAGGTCTACCTCCAGTATAGTGAGGAGGATTTGGCAACGCTTGCTGCCTGCACTCCCTAGAAGCGACGGCGACGGTAGCTGTAGCGACGCGGGACAGCAGGGGCAGGGGATCCTCCCAGGGAAAAGCGAATGATCTCAGTCTTGTAGGGTTGGGAGCCTTCCGTGTAGCGGGCAAGCTGAATGGCGGATCCCTGGCCAGAGGGAAGAGCTGGCAGAGAGGAATCTGGCCAAGCAGCTTCGAGGGCGATGAAAAACTGCGAGCGCAGCAGCACCTCCCAGGGGGAAAGGGGCTTGGTTTGCTCGGGCACCAGGCGGCCTAGCGCAATCTGAAGACGCGGCCCCCCTTGCCGGGATCTCCAGAGCTGACGCGCCAAACTCCCCAGGGACGCCTGCTCAGAGGCTCGGACCAGCAGCTTCAGTCCCCTCAGGGGGTTGAGGCTGTAGGTAAGTAGGAGAGAGTACATCGGCAGCCAGCCAGCGGAGGAGCGTTTTGAAGTAAGCTCAAAAAGGATCTCTAGGCTCACTGTAGCACTGCCATTTGGCTATCTAACTCTGGCGATGGCGGCAATCCTCGAGCAGCGCTGGCTACTCCAGCCTGAGGACCAGCCAAGGGCGCGCCAGTTGGCGGAGGCGGTGGGGATTTCGCCTCTGCTGGCTCAGATCCTGCTCAACCGCGGCCTCCGCAGCCCTGCCGAGGTTCGCCACTACCTGCAGCCGGATCCCTCCTGCTTGCCGCCGCCCAGCCGGGACTTCGCCGACCTGCCCCTGGCGGTAGAGCTGTTGGAGAAAGCCCTGCGCCAGCAGGAGCCCATCGCCATCTGCGGCGACTACGATGCCGACGGCATGACCAGCACAGCCCTGCTGCTGCGGGCGCTGCGGGGCACGCCGGTGGTTTACCGCATTCCCAGCCGCCTTACGGAGGGCTATGGCCTTAACAGCCGCATGGTGCAGGAGCTGCACCGCGAAGGGGTGCGCCTTATCCTCACCGTAGACAACGGCATCGCTGCCCACGAGCCCATCCGTTTAGCCAAAGAGCTGGGGCTGGCGGTGATCGTGACCGATCACCACGATCTGCCCTCCCAATTGCCCCCTGCCGACGCCATCCTCAACCCCAAGCAGCTCCCAGAGTCGTCTCCCTACCGGGGAATGGCCGGGGTGGGGGTGGCCTACCTACTGGCCCAGGCCTTGGCGGAGCGCCGCGGCGATGAACGGCTAGGGCGAGTGGCGCTGGAGCTGTGTACAGTGGGCACCATTGCCGATTTGGCCCCTCTGACAGGGGTAAACCGCCTCTGGGTGCAGCAGGGGCTAGCCCTTTTGCCCACTTCCCAGGTGGCCGGGATCCGCGCCCTCTTGGCGGTGATGGGAATGACGGGATCCCCGGAGGAGCTGCGGCCAGAGTGGGTAGGGTTTGGCTTGGGGCCCCGCATCAACGCCATTGGGCGAATTGGCCGACCGGCAATGGGGATTCAACTGCTGACCACCGACGATCCCCAGCAGGCGGAGAAACTTGCCCGCCGCTGTGAACGCCTCAACCAGGTGCGGCAGGAGATGTGCAGCCGCATCGAGGCCGAGGCTTTGGAGCAGATTGCCCAGCGAGGGTGGGATCTGCCGCAGGAGCGGGTGTTAATCCTTTTGGGAACCCCCCAGCAGCGCTGGCACAAAGGGGTCATTGGCCTGGTGGCCGCGCGGCTGGCGGAGCGCTTTGGCTGTCCAGTATTTATCGGCAGCCAGTCGCGCCAGGGGGAGATTACTGGCTCGGCGCGGCAGGGGATCCCGGAGTTCGACGTGTTCCAGGCCCTGGAGTTCTGCAAAGATCTGTTTACTAAGCATGGCGGCCACCCAGCCGCCGGCGGCTTTAGCCTAAAAGCAGAGAACTGGCCCCTTTTGGAAAAGCGGCTGCGGCAATTGGCCCAACAGCGCCTGCAGCCAGAACAAATCCGGCCCCTGGTGCAGATTGACCTGGAGGTGGCGTTAGCTGACCTCACCCTTGATCTCTATCGAGAGTTGCAGCGCCTCCAGCCCTGCGGTATCGGCAACCCGGAGCCGGTCTTCTGTAGCCGCAACCTGCAGGTGCTGCAGCAGCAGCGATTTGGCCCCCGACCTGGCCCTGGGTGCGGTGTTTCCTCAGCCGAGAATGCCCCCAGTCACTTGAAGCTGCTGCTGCAGGATCCCCCTGAGTCCTGCCGCTCTCCCCTGGGAGCCAGGGCCCGCCGCCGTCCCCTCTGGGCCACTGTCTGGCGAGGGGCCGCAGCCTATCCCCTGCCCGAGCGGATTGATGTTGCCTACACCCTCAAAGCCAAGCGGTGGGAAGACGAGACCCAACTAGAGCTGGAAATTCTCGGGATCCGGCCTGCCCAAGCGGCTAGTCCCGGAAAATCCTCCCCCTCCCAACAGAGAAGGGATCTCTCCCCCCTTCTTCTCTACCGCCCTGCTCCGCCTCTCATCCGACCGCTGCGGTGGCAGGTTGTGGATCGCTTTTCTGACCTCCTGCCCCAGGCGCAGGGAACCATCCTCTTCTACGGCTTTCGCCGTCCCACCTTGGTTCTGGCACCTGAGCGGCGCTCTCCGCTGACTCTTGACTACGACCGCCCCCAGGCGGGCCGCCGCTACGACCAATTGTGGCTGTGGAGCTGGCCCCCCTCTTTGGAGCACCTCAAGTGGCTGCTCCACTGCCTTTCTGGCGAAGCGCCGCTCATTGCCGTGCATCAGCAGACCGTGCCCCTACCCTCCGCGGCCACCCTACAACGGCAACTGCGCCACTACCTGCAAACCTATCCGCAGGTGGATCTGTTGCGCCTAGGCCAGCAGTGGTGGCTGTCGCCAGCGCTCCTGGTGGCGGGCCTGCGTTCGTTGGGGCATGCTTGCCCTGAGTTTGGTCCAACGGGATCCCTGGAAGAAGAGCTGGAGGCCCAACGGGCCTGGTACCGCAGCTCCTGGGAGCAAGTGGCCGCTCTGCTTCAGGGATCCCCAACGCCGCTGCTGCGCTATGGGGCTTAAACTGCTGCTTGGCTCTGACTACCACGGCAACGACCGGCTGATCCGGCAGGCCCTGGCCTATCTGCCGCAGGTGGATGGCTACATCAACTGCGGCGATTTCTGCTCCAAGGCCGGCAAGCCCTCCCGCAACGCCACCCAAGGCTTTCATCCGGCAGCCCCAGCCGAGGTAGCCCAGCTGCAGTCTTTTCTGGCGGCAGTGGATGGGCTAGGCAAGCCCTGGCTCTTTCTGCCCGGCAACCACGACCCAGCCGCCACAGTGTTGGAGGCCCTGGCCGGCAATTGGGGACAGGCCATTACCCAGTCCTGTTGCTTTGAGTGGCTAGGGCTGCAGGTGCTGGCAGTGCCCTGGACGCCTCCCTGCGGCTGGAGCTGGACGCTTACCCGCAGTCACCTGCAAGAGCTACTTGCCCTTTACAGCCAACTGCCGCATCGCATTGACCTGCTGCTTAGCCACGCGCCGCCGCGGGGCTTGTTGGACGAAGGGGGCAAGTGGTACCACCGCCGCATGCCCACTCTGCGTCCCCTTTTGGATCTGCTCCAGCCGCGCTACTACATCTGCGGCCACATGCACTGGGATGGGGGAAAGGTAGAACGGTGGGGATCTACCCTCGTCATCAACACAGCCTTGCACAACATGCTTTTGGAGATCCACTGAGAAGCAGAGAGCGCGGGCTTAACGGCCAGAGAGGGTAGCCCTGCAGATTGCAGCCAAGCGCTCGGCTAAGATAGCGGAGCCAGATGAGTTTCACTCCCCATGCCCCGTTCCCTAGTTCTGGCCAGCAGCAACCCCGGTAAATGGCGGGAGTTCCACGCCTTTTTCCAGGCCCATGCTCCCCGGTGGGAGTTGCGTCCCCTGCCGGCAGCGATAGAAGTGGAGGAAAGCGGCAGCACGTTTGTCGAAAATGCCCTTCTCAAAGCCAAGGCCGTAGCAACGGCTCTGGGGGAGTGGGCCATTGCCGATGACTCTGGCCTGGCGGTGGCAGCCCTGGGGGGTGCCCCTGGGGTTCATTCGGCCCGCTATGCCCCTGACGATGCCGCCCGCATTCAGCGACTGCTGCGGGAGATGGAAGGGATCTCCAACCGCCAAGCTACCTTCCACTGCGCCATCGCTGTAGTGGATCCCCAGGGCCAGGTGCAGGCATTGGTAGAGGGTCTCTGCCACGGGGAAATCTTGACCCAGCCCCGGGGAGAGGGGGGGTTTGGCTACGACCCGCTCTTCTGGGTGCCAGAGGTGGGGCTGACTTTTGCTGAGATGAGCCCAACGCAAAAAGAAGCCGTCAGCCACCGCGGCCAGGCCTTGAGGGCTCTCAAGGAGCAGTTGCTTATCCTGGAGCGCCGTCTAGGCTAGCTTGGAGAAAGAGCTGCAAGTCCAACTCGGTCTAGGAAGATGGGAGTGCCAGTCTTGCGTTGGGAGCCTGAAGAATGACCTTCTCTGAGGAGCGCGATCCAGACCGTTTTCCAGACGCAACGGCTGCTAGCGGCCAGGGGAATGCCTCCGCTCCCAGCAGCTCGGAGTCCCAAGGCCGGCGTTCCCCACCTCCCCTGCCGGAGGAAGGTCCTGGCCCCTCTGAGGAAAGTGCGGAAGACTGGCTGGAGGATGAAGAGGCCCAGAACGACGGGAAGGCGTCCGCCGCTCCTCTTGCCAGGCGCGCGCTGCCAGCGGAGGAGGCTAAAGAGAGGGCCACCCCAGGCCGAGAAGCTGCTGCTGGATCTTCGCGGGCTGCTGATCGCATTAGGGGGACGGCGTCCTCTCGGCCCGGCCCTGCTGGACAAGCCTTGGTTCCCCGGCGCCTTGTCTCTAGCAACCGGGGCTTTGAGGGATCCGCCCGCTCTTCCGCCTATGCCGGCTCCTACAGGGGTGACGATGGCTCCACCTCCAGCTACGGGGGAAGAGGAGGATATGGAGGGGGAGGCCGCAGCGGCAGATCTTCAGGGGGGATCTCCTCCTCGGATCTGACGGCTTTGCTGGTGGTGGCCCTGCTGGCTTTTTTCGGAGGGTTTGCCATCCGCAACATCTTTGCCGAGTCGGGCGGCTTTGACGATGAGCGCCCCATTCGCGCTGCCAATGTGCCGGCGGCTTTTCGGGATTTTTGCTTTGCCTACAACGGCACCGCCTCCTTTACCGTGGTCCAACTCACCAGTGTCTCTGCCCTCACCGTGGCCTCGGTGCCCATCTACAAAGTGGATACCTGCACCATTCCCGTCAGCCAAACGGCCAATGCCCTGCAGGCCTTGGGCATCCGCGGACGGGCGAACACTCTAGGCCCCCAACTGGGGGGATCCAACCTCACCCTCATCCAGCTTCCCTTGGCCAGCAGCTTGGCCCGCGCCCTCTACAGCCAGTTTCCCGGCTTGGCTGCCCAAGGCGACGAGGCGCAGGTTTTGTCCCAACTGGAAACCACTATCAACAACGCCTTGCGTTCCAACCTCGAAGGGCTGGCCCTGCAAAACCTGCAGCCCACCAACATCCCCGATGTGTACGTGATGGTGCCAGGCCACTCCTTTGACTTGCAGCCACAGCTTGAGCTGCGCTAGTCCTTCGGCCAGGGATGGGGAAGTGTTCATCACTCTAGAAGGTGGGGAGGGGGTAGGTAAAACTACCCAGCAAGCCCTGCTTGCGCTGCAGCTTCGCCAGGCGGGCTATCCCTGTCTGTGTACCCGCGAGCCGGGAGGGACGGCGCTGGGCCGGGCGCTGCGGGAGATCTTGTTGCATGGGGATCCCCTGACGCCGCTGGCTGAGTTGTTTCTGTACGCGGCAGACCGGGCTGAGCATGTGCAAAAGTGTATCCTTCCCGCTTTGGCAGCCGGCCAGGTGGTGGTTTGCGACCGCTTCACCGATTCCACCCTGGCCTACCAGGGCTACGGACGGGGGCTGGATTTGCAGCAGGTTCGCCAGCTTAACCACTTGGCCACTGGCGGTCTGCAGCCGCATCTCACCCTATGGCTGGATCTCCCGCCAGAGGTGGGGCTAGCGAGAAAGGCCTCCGGCCCGCTGGCGCGAACCGGGCTTGCCGACAGGCTCGAACAGGAGCGCCTGGAGTTTCACCGCCGCGTCCACCAGGGCTTCCAGACGCTGGCTGCCGCCGAGCCGCAGCGGATTGTCCGCATTGACGCCGAGGGATCCCCCTTGGAGGTGGCTGCCCGCATCTGGTCGGTGGTCAAGCCTCGCCTGCTGACAGCAGTCCCAAGGCCCTAGACGAAAGGTTAAGATTTGGTTAAAAAGGGGGGAGCAGGGGGCGGCTCAAGCTAGCCTGCCTAGGGCAAGGGGGTTTTGCCGCTCTTTGGAGGTGTTGTCGTGGGTAGAGGAGACTTGCGGTGGACATCATTGCTGCTGAATCGAAAACTGAGAGCCTCGGCAAGACGGAGTCCTCGGAGTCACTCTTGCTCTCGTCTTCAAGCTTGCCCCCGCTAGCTGCTTTGGCCCACCAACTGCTGAGCCAGCAATGGCAGCGGCTGCAGAAGCATGTGGGGAGAGTGCTCAAGCACCACCCGGAGGCGGCAGAATCCCTTCATCAGATCCGGGTGAGCTTGCGCCGCATCGGCACCTGGGCGGAAGTGTTTCAGGGATCCCTGCGCCTGCCCAAGCCGCTCAGGCCCAAACGTTTGCGAAAGTTGATCAAGACGCTAGGCCAGCAGCGGGATCTGGACGTGTTGCTAGAAATCCTCCACGAACCCTGTTGGCAAGGGATCCCGGCAGACCAGCAGGCGGAGCTAGAGGAGCTGAAGGAAAAGCTGCAGCGGCGCCAAGCTCAAGCCGAGAAACACTCCCGCCGCATTCTGGCAGAGGAGGACTTCCTGAAGTTCCAGGCTGCTTGCGAAGAGTGGCTGGTTTCTCCTCGCTACCGGCCTGCGGCCCAGCTTCCTGTGCAGGAGAGCTTGCCCCATCTTTTGGCGCCGCTAGTGGCGGCGTGGTTCCTGCAGCCGGGCTGGCGGATCCCGGCCTTCCCCGAAACCGAAGCTCAGGCTGAACAACTGCATGACCTGCGCAAAGCCACCAAACGCCTGCGCTACCAGCTAGAGTTTTTTGCACCTTTCTACGGAGAGACCCTCCAAAGCTGGGTGAAGGCCCTCAAGCGTCTGCAGGAACAGTTGGGCCGCTTTAATGACTTGCAAGTTCTCCAGGCCCAGCTACCTGTCGACTCAAGCTTGCAGAACTGGCTGCAGGAACAACAGAAGCTGGCTCTCCAAGATTGGCCCGCGCAGCAACAGCGTTACTGCAACCCTGCCGAGCAGCAGCGGCTATATCAGTTGCTCTTCTTGGCTGGGGAGAGCAGCAACGGGGAAGTCCAGGTGGTAGGCTAGAGCAGGGATTTGAACCGCGATTGGCTGGACAGGATCGCTCCAGATCCATGGCTAAGTGTAAGGGCGACGTCCAGCTCCACTAGGTTTGAAAATGCCCATGAAAAAGAGAATTGCCACGGCCGTTGCTTTGCTCTGCTGTCTACTGGCCCTGCTTTTCTTTTGGCGCTTAGGAACTGCTGCCCGAAAACCAACCCTCCAACTCTACATCTGGTCGGAATACATTGACCCAGCCATTCTCACGGCCTTTGAGAAAGCCACTAACAGCCGCGTAGTGGTGAGTGTGTACGAGTCCAACGAGGACATGATTGCCAAGCTGCGGGGGGGCGGCGTCAGCCAGTACGACATTGTCGTGCCCACCGACTACGTTGTGCCCAACATGGTGGAGCTGGGCCTGCTGCAGCCTCTCAACAAAAACCTCATTCCCAATCTCCGCAACCTGGACGAGAAGTTTGTCGGCTTGCCCTTTGACCCAGAAAACACCTACACCGTTCCCTACCAGTGGGGCACCACCGGCATTGGCTACCGCAAAGACCGCCTGCCGGAAAACTTTGAGCGTTCCTGGGGGCTGATCTTTGATCCTAAGCAGCAGTACGGCCCCTTTGTGATGATCGACGAGATGCGCTCTATGCTTGCGGCTGCCGCCTTCTACCTGGGCTTTGACCCCAGTACTACCGTTCCCGCAGAGCTGCAGCAGATTCAGGAGCTGTTGATTCAAGCCAAACGCCGCAGCGCCGGTCTCATTGGCGGGGTGGGCGGCAAAAATCAACTGGTCTCCGGAACAGCCAATGTGGCGGTTGTCTACAGCGGCGATGCCCTGCAAGCTGCCGAAGAAAATCCCAACATTGGCTACTTTGTCCCCCGCGAGGGCGCCCACATTTGGCTTGACGTGATGGCCATCCCTGCCAAAGCTCCTAACCCGGAGCTGGCCAACCGCTTCATCAACTTCATTCTGGAGCCAGAAATTGGCGCTCAACTGAGCAACTACAACCGCTTTGCTACCCCCAACGCTGCTGCCCTACCCAGGATCAACCCCCGGGATCGCCAAAACCCAGCCATATACCCCGATGAGACGACCTTTGCCAGGCTAAAGTACCTCAAAGTGCTGTCGCAGGAGCAGCTACGTCTGGTTGACGCTGTCTGGACTGCCGTCAAAAGCAGCTAGGGATCCACTGCCTGCGGCTTGTTAGCTCTCGACACAAAACTTGACACTTTTTAATATCTGAGCCACATTGGGAATGTCACCTACTGATGGAGTTGCAGCCATGGAAAACCAAGAAGCTAAGTTTGGCTTTACGCCCTTTGCCGAAAAATGGAATGGCCGTCTGGCGATGCTGGGCTTTGTAATCGGCGTTTTGACCGAGCTGCTCACGGGCCAAGGGATCCTCTCTCAAATCGGCCTGATGTAATCCCAAGCCCTGGCACAGACCCTTTCTGCTCGGCTGGCAGCCGAGCTTTTGCTTTGCTAAGGCTCTACCCCCTACAAATTCTGCAAGTACTGGCAAATGTCGGCTAGGATGCGCTCCAGCTCCTCTAGGCCCTGGGAAGCCCTGGCCCATTCTGGTGCAGCACTGTCCAGGGATCCCTGCTGGGCCAGTTGCACCCCCAGGTGCTCGAGCTCGCGGGCTGCTTGAGAAAAGGCATGGGCCCCCACGTTGGCGCTGGCTCCCTTGAGGCGGTGGGCAATTTTCCTCAAGTCTTCAGCATTACCCGCTGCAACGGCTTGGCGCAGCCGCGGCAACTGGTTCTGGCAATCCTGGACGAACACCTGCAGCAGCTCCCGCTGAAACTGGCTGTCGCCGCCCGTAACCCGCTCCAAGCAAGCCGAGTCGATGGGATAGGGCAGCGTGGGATCAGAGTTGCCGCTGGCACCCTTAGGAGAAGGCGGAGCGGGCGAAGCCACCTCGGAGGTAGGCCCATTGGCTGCTCCTAGTGCGGAGGAGGCGATCTGGCGGCTCCAGTAGTTGATCACTCTCTCCAAATCCTCCTTTAGCACCGGCTTACTGAGATAGTCGTCCATCCCTGCTTGCAGGCAGCGCTCCCGATCCTCGTGCATAGCGTTGGCCGTGATGGCAATCACCACGGTGTGGTGGCCAGATCCCTGCTCCCGCTGGCGCAGACGGCGGGTGGCCTCGTAGCCGTCCATTACTGGCATTTGGCAATCCATGAAAATGAGGTCGTACTTGACTTGCTCCAGCAGATCCAATACTTCTTGGCCGTTGGCCACCGCATCCGCCAAGTAGCCCAAGCTCTGGAGCTGGCGCAGGGCCACCTTCTGGTTGACGGGGTTGTCTTCTGCTAGCAGGATGCGCAGGGATTGCTGGGGACGGCTGGGTGAGGGCGCACTTTGGGAAGCGGCAGTGCTCATGGATAGCAGCGAAGTGGCCAGGCCAGAGGATTTGCCCAGCGCCATGACCAACGCTTCCTGCAGGCGGCTTTGTTTTACCGGCTTAACCAAGTAGGCGGCAAAGCCAATCTCGGCAGCGCGGCGGGAGTGCTCCCCCAGTCCCAGTGAAGTCATCATCACCAGTTGCGTCTGGGACAGTTCCGGATCGGCTTTGATCCAACGGCCCAAGGTCTCCCCATCCACCTCCGGCATCTGCATGTCCAAGACGGCCAGGGGGAAGGGTCTGCCTTCCCGAACGGCTTGGCGCAGTTTGTCCATAGCCTGATGGGCATTTTCGGCCTCTTCCACCACCATTCCCCAAGCCGTGGCCTGGCAGCGCAGGATCTTGCGATTGGTGGCATTGTCGTCCACCACCAACAGCCGCTTGCCCTGCAGATCGACAGGGATGCGGGTAGGGTTCTGGGAGATCTGTTGGCCGTAGGGTTGTCTTTCCAGGGTGAGCTCGACGCTGAAGGTGCTGCCGCGGCCCTCCTCGCTCTCTAGGAAGATCTTGCCCCCCATCAGCTCTGTCAGTTGCTTGCAAATGGCCAGGCCAAGTCCTGTGCCCCCGTACTTGCGGGTGGTGGAGGCATCCACTTGGGTAAAGGGCTGAAACAGCTTGGCTTGGGCCTCCTTGGGGATCCCGATCCCTGTATCCCTTACCGAAAGCCGGAGCTGGACGTGGGTGGTTGTTTCCTGCATCAGCTCGGCCTGGATGACCACCTCCCCTTGATGGGTAAACTTAATGGCATTGCTTACCAAATTGTTGAGGATTTGCCGCAGGCGCGACGCATCCCCCCGCAGATAGCGCGGCACTTCCGGTGGCATGAGCACTGCCAGCTCCAGGCCCTTGGCGTGGGCAGTGGAAGCAAACAGATCCGCCACCTCTTCTAGACACGAGCGGAGATCAAAATCCAGGATCTCCAGCTCCATTTCCCCGGCCTCCAATTTGGAGAAGTCCAGGATGTCGTTGATGAGAGTCAGCAGCGCATCGCCGCTGACGCGGATGGTCTCTACAAAGTCCCGCTGTTCTGCATTGAGGGGGGTCTCCAGCAGCAGGCCCGTCATCCCCAACACCGCGTTCATGGGGGTACGGATCTCGTGGCTCATGGTGGCCAAGAAGCTGCTTTTGGCCTGGGCAGCTTGCTCTGCCGCTTTGCGGGCTTGTTCTAGCTCGAGGCTGCGCTTTCTCTCTCGTTCCAAAAGGGCTGCCTGGGTGAGGGCAATGCCAATTTGGTTAGCCAGTTGCGATAGCAGCTCAATCTCAAACGGCTGCCACTGGCGGGGTGCCGAGCACTGGTGAGCCAGCAACAGCCCCCACAGCCGCTGCTCCATCAATAGGGGCACCACCAGGTTGGCCTTGACCTGCATTTTTCGCAGCAGCTCCAGGTAACAGGGCTCCAGCCCTTCGGTCTCCACGTTGCTGACGGCGCAAACCCGGCCCTGGCTGTAGAGCTGGGCGTACTTTTCCTGAAAACAGGGATCCTCGATCACCTCTCCCATCAAGGAGGGGATCCCCGGCTGAGTTTTCTCGTTGGAGATGATCCCGGATCCATCCGGCTGGAAGTGATAGACCAAAACGCGATCTGCCTTGAGCAGGGCTTGGATCTCCGTCACTGCCGTTTCCAGGATCTCGGCAATATCCAAAGATTGGCGGATCTTTAAGCTAAGATCGGCCAGGAGTTGAGCCCGCCGGCTCTGGCGCTCCAGCTCTTCGGCAGCTTTTTTGCGCTCGGTGATGTTGCGGAAGATGCCCCGCGTGGCGACCATCACCCCATCTTCAAAGCGGCAGTTGACATTGCCCTCCACCCAGACCGTTTCCCCGTTAGCAGTTACAAAGGCCGCCTCGACGTTTTCCAATAGCTCTCCTGCCATGAGCCTTTGAAAAAGCATCTGGCAGTGTTGCCGATAGTCGGGGTGGATGATGTCGAAAACCCTCATTTGCTGGATTTGAGTTTCGTCGTAGCCCAGGGTTTCTTTCCAGGCGCGGTTGACATACAAAAAGCGCCCTTCGGCATCCACGCTTTGGATGAGGTCAGTGGCATTTTCAAAGAGATCCCGGTAGCGCTCTTCGCTTTCTTTGAGGGCCAGCTCTGCCAGCTTGCGGTCGGTGATGTCGATGCCAGTGCTCATGAGAAACTCTGCCTCACCGTTGGCACCGATTAAGGCGGTATTGGTCCAGTCAATCAGCCGCAGTGCCCCTTGCTTGGTGCGCCAGAAGTTTTCATGGCGGTTCAAGAATAGGGAGGGA